>JAIDNJ010000146.1 GCA_029063895.1 Muribaculaceae bacterium
CGATGGCATGCACATTCGGTTCATGTACGGCTTGTGCATAAAATTCTCCCAAAGAATCAAAGGAATCGGAGGACCCGCAAAAGAACGAAATTATGAATAACGATAAAGACTCAAAAAAATTAGTAGTATTTTTCTCTCACACAGGTGAGAACTATAACGTAGGTTATATCGAAAAAGGCAACACACATATCATCGCCGACATGATAGCTGACGCCACCGGCGCCGATCGGTTTGAGATTGTACCTGAAAAAGGTTATCCCAAAGACAACTATGACGAGTGTATAGCCATTGCTAAACGTGAGCTGCAACAAAAGGCTCGTCCGGCTGTCAAGGGCGATGTAGCTATCGAGGACTATGATGTTATTTTCATAGGCTATCCCCAGTGGTGGGGTGAACCGCCAATGTGTGTATACACGTTCATTGAGAACCATGACTGGAATGGTAAAACCGTCATTCCTTTTGTAACTCACGAAGGTAGCGGCATGGGAGGTACTGACCGAAAGATTGCGGCCGCTTGTAAAGGCTCAAGTACCTTAGTCGGCAAGGGAATTGCAATCCAGGGCAAAGTCGCTCAAGAAAATCAGCCATCAGCACAATCAAAAGTAAACCGTTGGCTTGACGAACTCGGAATGAAGAATAAATAACTAATTAAGGCATGATAATGGAAACAATAAAACTCAGAAATGGCGTAGAGATGCCGATAATAGGCTACGGAGTATATCAAGTCGACCCGGCCGAATGTGAAAGATGTGTGAGCGATGCTCTCAAGGTAGGCTATCGAATGATTGATACAGCACAGGCCTATAATAATGAAGAAGGCGTAGGAGCCGCAATCGTTAAAAGCGGAATTCCGCGCAATGAGCTTTTCATAGTATCAAAAGTATGGATTTCAAATTATGGTTATGAAAAGGCAAAGGCTTCAATCGAAGAAAGTCTTAAAAAGCTTGGTACAGACTATATTGACCTGATGTTGCTTCATCAGCCTTTCTGCGACCGCTACGGAGCATATCGTGCACTTGAAGAAGCATATAAAGATGGAAAACTCAGAGCAATAGGCGTCAGCAATTTCTATCCCGACCATCTTATCGACCTCGCTAACAATGTTGAGATACCTCCAATGATCAATCAGGTTGAGACTCATGTGTTTGACCAGCAGATAGAAGCTCAGAAATATATGGAGGAACTCGGTTGCCAAATCATGTCATGGGGACCGCTGGCCGAAGGCCGCAATAATTTTTTCACCAATCCGGTGCTTGAAGCCATCGGTGAAAAATACGGTAAATCAGTTGCCCAGGTAGCACTCCGCTGGCTCACCCAGCGTGGTGTGATCATCATTCCAAAATCGGTACATATGGAACGTATGGAGCAGAATCTCAATATATTTGATTTCACACTCAACAACGAGGAGATGGCCGAAATATCCCGACTTGATACCGGCAAAAGCCTGTTTTTTGACCATCACGACCCCGAGGTAGTCAAGATGTTCATGGGCTGGCGCTAAACAGTCATAAAAAAATATGTGCGGTTATATAAATAAAATTAAGTATTGTTTTCATACCAGTTAATAATAAAATGGACAATAGAATAGAAGACCGACATTAAAATTCGATATGATGAAGAAAAATGTAATGATACTGGCCTGAGAGGGTCAAATTGGTATGGCGATAGCACGGCGCATGGTCCATTGCAGCCCGATTAATCGACTCGTTAAAACCCTTTTCATTCCGATATAATCATCCGGTATGTCATCCTATAACGGTGTGACATATCGGATTTTTTTACAGTTATGAACCGGTCGGAGTGTTTACAAAGATTTCTTTCGTATTATGTAAAAATTGTTTACCTTTGTTGCATGGGACGGTTCAATCCATTTGAAAATGCTATCGATTTCTCTTTCTGGAAAGAAATTTGTGAGGAACACGGGACGTTGCGGCATTACAGCCGTGGCGAGTATTTTGTTCATGCCGGAACAGTTCTCAAACAAATAGGATGGATATTGTCAGGCGAATTCAAACATTCACTCATCGACAATACAGACCTTGTCCTGCTTGGTGAGATCGCTTCTTATCTCAATATTTCGAGACGTCAGCTTTATCGCATACGAGAATCGGTCGGTTCAATTAACATCAAAAATGAAGACAAACAATAACAAGATGAGATATCAATCAAATGTTGACTGGTGGATATGGTGTTTATTAATATTTGCCATTGTTGTAGTCTATGTGGCAGCTATCGGAAGCCACTGGTGGCTCGCCATGATTTACGGTATATTTCTGGCTTTAATTTTTGCTGTTTCAGTTTTAGGCTGTTGGTATGAGATCGCAGGGGACCAACTCATCGTCTACCAATATTTCATGCCTCACAAATATCCGATACGCAAAATAAGGGAGATACGCAAAACTGTCGGCTATCTCTATACCGTCGGATTATCAAGAGACCGGGTTTCTATAAGATTTACCGATAAGTCGGTTATGAAAAGTTCCAAACCCTTGGAAATTTCACCCAAAGACCGTGACAGATTCATCGAAAGACTAAAACAGATAAATTCTGACATAATAATTACATCATAACGATAAAAATCAGGTCAGGAAAACTCTCGGTAATTACAATGAGACTCATATCAGACCGACTAATTGTAAATATGTTTTGAAATTGTTGTTACGTTTGACGATTTGTTTCGTATCTATAGTATCAAGCAAATGAAAACTGACAGTCTGACATATTTATTCATGGCACTTAGGGAAAAGTTACACCGGAGTGCGCTACGGTTCCTCAGAGATGATGAGGAGGCAAAGGATGCGCTTCAGGATACCTTTTTTAAGCTATGGAAAAACGGACCTCCCGACTCTGAATCGGAAGCACGTAACAAATTATTTACCATTCTTAAAAATATATGCATAGACCGGCTGCGCAAACAGACAACCTTTCCGCTGAACGATTATGATACAGAGACAATGTCTGTCATGCCGGATGATATCGAGGACATGGATCGACTTGAACGATTGCTTTCGACCGGATTGACCGATATTCAGCGACAAATTTATAAACGTATAGTTCATGAAAGCATGGAATATGAGGAGATTGCTTCGGAACTTGGTATGTCGGTTGAGGCTGTGAGAATGAATATGAGTCGGGCCCGAAAGAGAATAAGAGAAAACTATCAAAAACTGAACAGATGAAAGAAAATAACGACATATTATCATTGCAGGAAACCGAAGAACTTTGCCGGCTATATATGGAGTGTAGGCTTTCAGTTCTTGAGGAAACCGAGTTACAATATATTCTTGAAAAAATCCCATACAGCTCCCCTATTATTGACCAAACAAGAGAATCAATGATTGCTGAAGGGATTCTTGTCAAGAAAAGAAACCGACATAAGAAAACGGTATTCCATCGGATTTGTTGGACAGCTGGTATCGCGGCATCGTTAATCATTATTCTTACTTTGTCAATTAAAATACAAAATGCCGATTGTGGCAACATATATGCCGATAATGAATCATCTGATAATTTTGTTATCGCATACATAGGGGGAGAAAAACTTACACCCGATGCGTCGGAAAGAGCCGCCTCAGAATCAATTAAAAAAGCTGAAGCTTTGATGGCCATGGCCACGGCAGTTGAAAAAGAGAATAAAATCAATCAGGAAAATATAATCAATTTTACGTCACAATCACGATGAAACGATACATTACCACTGCCATAAGTATATTTGTCGCCATTATCGCAATGGCAAAAGCACCCGACCTGAATGTCGAAAAATTGTTTGACGGATCATATAACACCGATAAAAGCGTGTCGATAATCATATCAAAGACAAAAGATAAGTATTTCAGGGGTTTTACCGTCAACAATAACCCAACGTTAGTAAAGAAAATTACAGCACTTTTCAACAAGGATAAAGAAACAGCTGAACAATCGCAGGACCTCATTCAAAATGGCAGTACAAATTACTCGTCCATGAAGATTAAAAACAATAACCTCTACATACAGATAGGGCTCTCCTACTCTGATGACAGCAACTGCTATCTGTTTATAACCGGTCCTAATGAAGCGTTCAAATAAGGGTTTGACGTTTAAAGTATAAAAATCTAAATTCCAACATAAAATGTATAATCTTTTTATACTGCTCTTTGGAGCGGTAGCACTCCCTCTATCCCTTTTTGCACGTGAAAACGACTCGACCACCGTTTTAATGAAAAAAGAACTAAGCGATGTTGTAGTTACGGGCCGCCGTCCTGCATTAAAACATGAGCCAGATAAAATAATATATATTGTCAGAAATGACCCGTTTGCCAAAGGGCTTGACTGTGTGGAACTACTTGACAACATTCCTCGAGTATCGGTAATTAACAATCTTGTAAGTGTTGCCGGTAAAAATTCAGTAAAATACATTATTGACGGTCATCTACTTGAAATGACCGACGAGGCAATAATGATGAAATTGAAAAATCTACAAGCCGACGGTATAGATAAAATCGAGCTGCTCACAACTCCGCCGGCCCGATATGCAGCAGGAGACAATGTCGCCTATATCAACATTGTCACACGCAACGAGTCGCTCGGTACACGTGGAAATGTTTGGAACCGAGGGAGTTTGTCAGATAATTTCAATTATTCACTTGGAGGAAACATCAGTAATACTACCCGAAAAATTGAAATATCGGGAGACGCAAGCTGGAATGACTCAAAAGGGAATAACGATATACACCGACAATACATATTTACCGACAACAATCGCACATCGGACCGCGCCACATCTTTCACCCTGCAGACTTTAGGGGCAAACGGTATGTTTAAATACAAATTTGACTCGCGATTAAGTACCGGTGCAATTGTGAATTTCAGTTCCAACCACATTGGAACATCTGTATCAGATTTTACAGCTGACAAGGTCTCAGAAATGCTGTCAACCTCGATAACACCGTCCTACCCCGACAATTCATTGACTCTGACAGGATTTGTCGACTGGAATCTTGATTCAAACGGAAAATTGATGAGTTTGACCTACAATTATTTCGATAAAAACAGCACGTCGATTTCCAATGTAACAACGGCTCTTAATGATCTAGACATAACGCAGTTGAATAAAGACGCCGACAACAATTATAACATACACTCGGTCAAACTCGATGCAATACTCCCCTTTTCTTTTATAAAACTCGAAACCGGGATAGCCTTCACTAAGATTTCAAATAAAACCAAATTGATTATTTCAGACGAACTGAACGGAATTTGGCAAATTAACCCCAATCAAAGCAATAATTTCATTTATAGCGAAAAGACCGGAGCGGTATATCTTAGTGCAGGAAAGAATTTTGGCAATTCATTATTTGGTAAAATCGCATTGAGATATGAGCACACCAACGTCTCAGGACTCCAGAAAAGCGATAATTCAATACATAATCAAAACTACCGATATCTGTTCCCTTCGATTAATGTCAGTCACAATTTCAGGCGGGCAGGACGCTTGTCGGCCGATTATTCAATAGGAATAATTCGTCCTAATTTCAGTGACATGAATCCCTTCCGCTATTATACTACAGTCAATGATTATTTTACAGGAAATCCCGACCTCAAATCGGTAACAGTCCATAATATCGGAGTTAACTATAGTTTCAACGGGTTATATGCTGTTTTATATGGATCGTGGAATAAAAATGCTATAGGCTACATTACACGCTTCAACCCTGACGGAATCGAGTGGACCATGCCCGAGAACTGCCTCAATACGATGAAAAGCGGAATATATTCTTCATATAACCGATTCCTTTTTGACCTATGGAACATCAATATAGGAGGGGAAGTATATTATTCGGCATCAACATCAAAAAACATTGAATATCGACAATCAAACAGTGGCAGCTGGAGCGGCAAAATCGAACTTAATACCTCCTGGTTGCTAAACCGGCAAAAAACTTTGATTTTCAATATCAGGACATCCCACTACTTTCCCTATCAAGAAAAAATGATAAACTACAGTAGCCGGACTCTTTTAAATTGTGAGCTTCGGTACATGCTTCTTGACAACAAGCTGACACTTTCGGCCTCACTCTCTGACCCGTTTGAATGGAATATAACAACTTCAAACACCCAATTTAAAGACTATTACATGAAATCACGCGTTGATATACACTCTCATTCAATAGCTTTCCGCATAGCCTATTCGTTTGGCCGAGATAAGGTGAATTGTGTTTATAGAGATACAAAAGAACATGAATCTCAACGTTCAAACTAAAACATTTTGAGTTTTGGCATATTTGTTCCGGAATTTCATAAATTTAGGCATAAATTTGCCATACTTTAACGTCTTAAGGTCCACTTGAATATTGTTTTACAATATCAAATTACCTATATTTGCAAAATTAATTTATAAATTTACAGCCGATGAATCGATTTGTCTCATCAATCATTTTTCTATTGTTAGCAATCCTTATGTTTGCTCAGACAACCGCCGATATAGAAGTTAGCTATGTCGCCCACTCAACGAGTTTGAAAGACGGGAAGACCGACCTGACAAATCAGTTTATCTTGTTAGCAAACGCAAATGAATCGAAGTTTTTCTCCCCAATGACCGACTATCTTGATTCTCTACAATCAACGCCTCAGGGGAAAGCTCAATATCAACAAATGACAACCAATGCCTATTTAAGCGGCAAGATGAATAAAATACCACGCAAGGACGGCTCCTATTATGTGGTAAAATCTACCCCTGAAAATATTGTACGTTACTATGACAGTGCCGGGCTTGACAAGTATTTTTATGAAGAAACTCCCGACCAATGGCGTTGGGAAATCGCGGATTTGACAAAACAGATCTTAGGTTATGAGTGTATCCTTGCCTCAACCGACTATCATGGACGTAAATGGACCGTATGGTTCTCGCCCGAAATTCCGGTACATAACGGGCCGTGGAAACTCGACGGTCTACCCGGACTGATTTTGGAAGCGACAGCTGAAGGCGGTCAATATCAATTCATTGCAACCGGTATTCAACCGTCAACAAAAACAATAGGACCGGTATATCTTGCCTCCGATTACGAAAAAACAACACGCAAGGAGTTTCTTAAAGCCAAACGCTCCTTCATGGATAATCCGCTCGGCAAGCTCAAAGCTTCGATGGGAGCTCTCGTCACTATCAAAAATGCCGACGGATCGACTCTTGACGGTTCTATTTTTGTCTCGGACAAGATAGTCGATTTTATCGAAACCGACTATCGGAATTAGGCCTGCATGTGATACATCATGTGACCGGCAAACGGTCTTGTCCTGATATTTTTAAAACCTACCGATTCATAAAGCCGATAGGCTCGGCTATTATCCATATCACACAGCAACCCGACGGGTTTACCGGTAACCTGTGCTTTATGTATAGCATCAGCGATCAGAGCTTTTGCCACACCTTGACCACGGAACTGAGGAAGAACCATTAAAGTATCAAGATAAAACTCATCGGGTTGAGTTTCACCGGGTAAAGCCTCAACTTCGTCATCGGTCATATCCCATCCTAAAATTTCGTTGGCTTCATGGAAAAACGGTCGACGCAGTCTTTTCAGGTCGGCACCATCATAACTGATGCATGCACCCATCGGCGTGCCATCCTCTGTCCGGGCAATCCGTGTGTTTAGATAGGAATATTGAGTATCATTTCTCTGGGCAAGTCGTTGAAAAATAGCATGTATATCCTCGACTGTATGACTATCACCGGCGAGGTGCCCTGTTATTTCAGGACCGACAGCTTCAAGGATAGCATCAGCAATAAGCGATGCATCCTCGCGTGTTGCATTATCTATAATTATTTTCATAATATACTATTATCTATAACTTTATATTTAAATATAAACAATCTATCTGTATACAATGTCATCAATATAATTATAAATCATATTAAATAATGCTTAATTTAATATGGGAAATCAAACAGCCATAAAAGAATTTATATACAATAACCATTTTATATGTTGTCAGCCGCAATCATAAATTTTTTTCAATAATCACTAACATATGTATCAACCGGCTTCCATACGCGGTTCGGACAACTCGAGTATTTGTATTGGACTATTGAACATCAGCAATAAGCAACGCTCATTTATCGTTCAGTTTTATTTTTTTGCTGTTCAATACAAAATGATTAAATTTGCTAAACAGTATATTTTTGCTGTGAAACAAGGTTTTTGAGTTGATAAATTTTGATTTATGGAAATAAAAAAATGGAAAATATTGGATAGAGAGTATCTCTTCAAACGTCCGTGGCTCACAGCTCGACGTGATAAGGTTCAACTACCTGACGGACGCATCAATCCCGAATATTATGTGCTCGAATATCCTGATTGGATAAATGTAATAGCTATCACAAAAACCGGTATGTTTGTCATGGTGGAACAATACCGCCACGGACTTCAAGATGTATTTACCGAACTCGTCGGCGGAGTAATTGAACCCGGAGAAGATCCGTTGGCGGCTGCCCGACGTGAGTTGCTGGAGGAAACCGGATTTGCCGGTGGTGATTGGGAACTTTACATGGTTATTTCACAAAATCCGTCAACATCAAACAATTACACGTATTGTTTCATTGCGAGGGGGGTGGAAGAAACAGCGCGTCAGCATCTTGACGAGACCGAAGACATCGCTGTAAAACTGCTGACCGAACAGGAAGTAAAGAATATGTTAGTTAACGACCAGATAAAACAGGCTCTTATGGCAGCACCACTCTGGAAATATTTCGCAACGAAATGTATATAAACACCGTAAATAAATCAATAAAGAATCTCTTATTCGTGCAGACTTCATGCCAATATAATCACCGGTTATTATACAGAGACTTTGCGATAGGCCTTGCGGCGTATGATAAAGTAGGCTATGAGAACCGAGATACCGGTTATGGCCCAGCTTAAGGGATAGACCATGAGAAGGTCTGACATACTGTCGATAATGGAGGTGTGATGAAAAGTGTAGACCCACCCGATGCGCAACAAACACGTGCCGATGATTGTCAAAACTGTCGGTGTCATAGAGTAGCCAAGTCCACGCATGCATGCGCCCGAAACCTCATAAGATGTAGCGATAAACTGGAACATTAGAACGGTGATGATACGGATATAGGCATAGGACGCTACCTCAGGGTCAGTTGTAAAAAATGAGATGAAAAATTCCTTTTGCCATGCTATCAGAAGATTTAGAACAGCACACCCGACCAAAGCCATAATCATACACAAGCGAAAAACACGGTTACAACGCTCGACCTGTCCGGCTCCATAATTCTGCCCGGTAAAGGCCACAGCAGCACTGTTGAAAGCCACGATTACAAAGTAACAATAATATTCATAATTGAGCGCGGCTGCCGACCCTGCCGACCCCGCGGCTCCAAAAGTATTGATACCTGAAACAATGAAGATGTTGGAAAAGGAAAACACCATGCCCTGAATACCTGCAGGCATACCGATGCGCAACATTTTGGAGAGTTCGGGACGATTGATGAGAAACCGGCGTATGTCGACACGATATGGCTCTTCTTCACGAGCAAGAATAACGAGCAGCAACGATGCGCTGACTACATTTGAAACAACTGTGGCGATTGCCACGCCGGCTACCCCCATGTCAAAAACGAGGACAAGAATTAAATTAAGTATAACATTGACAATGCCACCGGCAACAAGACAGTAGAATGGACGGCGAGTATCTCCGACACTACGAAGAATGGCCGAGCCAAAGTTATACACAAGAAAAAACGGCATGCCGAGAAAATAGATGCGCAGATAGAGCGTGGCAAGGTCTATAACATCGTGTGGGGTTGAGATAGCTTCAAGAATGGGACGCGCGGTGAAAACACCGATAAACAGAAGGATGAAACCGCAGACAAGAGCAAGTGACATGACTGTTTCAACAGCATTTTTGACAGCACGATTGTCCTTGCGACCTATATAATGGGCAATAACCACATTGGCACCTACCGAAATACCAATAAAAAGGTTTACAATAAGACTGATAATCATACCATTGCTACCGACAGCAGCAAGAGATTGAGGATTACAATAGCGACCAACGACAGCAACATCGACCGAATTGAATGACTGCTGAAGCACACCGCTGGCCATAAGCGGCAGAGCAAACACAAGAATTTTGCCAAGGAGCGGTCCATTGAGCATATCAATCTTGTTGTCTTTTTTCAATGAAGATGTAGCGCGTGATGACATACCGAAAAAGAATTGAAGTCAAAAAAGTCTGCAAAATTAGTAAATATTTTTCATTGAATACAAATAAACATGAGCGTTTAGGAAAATAATGAGTAACTTTGCCACAGAAACCGCATATTACATAAATTTAATGAAAAAGTTTATTCTCAACTTCGTTGTAAAACATAACGAGAAACTCGGCGACCGTTTCGGATTGCTTAAACTGACGCCGGCCGACAATAGTCCGCTTCCTCCTGCTGTCGCCGGACAATTTGTTCAGGTTGGAGTGGATGGATCAAAAAACACATTTTTGAGACGCCCCATATCAATCAATTTTATTGACCACGATACCAACGAGATTTGGTTGCTTATAAGAAATGCCGGCGAGGGAACCGACCACCTTTTGTCGCTCAAACCGGGTGAGGCGGTCAACATGGTAATGCCGCTCGGTAACGGATTTCCAACCGATGACGCTACCGGACGAGTGTTGTTGGCCGGTGGTGGCGTGGGTATCGCTCCCCTGCTCTATCTGGGTAAAGTTTTAAAAGACAAAGGTGTGGATGTCAACTATCTGATTGGAGCACGATCGGAACGCGAACTGCTGATGACCGACCTTCTCGAAAAATATGGTCCGGTAAACATCTCGACCGATGATGGATCGAAAGGTGACCCGGGCCTCGTGACCGAGAATCATGTCTGGGGCGAAAAATGGGACCGCATCTATTGCTGTGGCCCTGCGCCGATGATGAAAGGTGTGGCTCGCAAGGCACGTCAAAACTCTACGGAATGTTATGTATCGCTTGAAAATATGATGGCGTGTGGCGTGGGTGCATGCCTTTGTTGCGTAGAGAAAACCGTGAAAGGAAATGTGTGTGTATGTACCGAAGGACCGGTATTTGAAATCAATCAATTGACATGGCAAGATTAAATGTAGAAATAGGCTCGCTGAAGCTTAAAAATCCGGTGCTTACAGCATCCGGAACGTTTGGTTACGGAACCGAATTTGCTGATTTTATTGACCTTAATCGGCTTGGAGGATTTATTGTAAAGGGAACGACCCTGAATCCGCGCGAAGGCAATGATTATCCACGTATGGCCGAAACGCCGTCGGGAATGCTTAATGCAGTTGGTCTCCAGAACAAGGGTGTTGACTATTTCATAGAACATATTTATCCTACAATCAAGGATGTTGACTCACAAATTATCGTAAACGTGTCGGGTGCATCAATCGACGATTATGTTGAAGTTGCTCGTCGTCTCGCTCCTCTTGACCACATCAATGCAATCGAGGTTAACATTTCATGTCCCAACGTGAAACAAGGCGGCATGGCATTCGGTACCACATGTGATGGCGCGGCATCAATTACGAAAGCGGTGAGAGAAGCCTATCCCAAAACACTTATAGTGAAACTGTCACCCAACGTGACCGATATCGTATCGATTGCCAAAGCGGTCGAAGCCGAGGGAGCCGACTCGGTCTCACTTATCAATACACTCCTCGGCATGGCTATCGATGTGGAGCGTCAGCGTCCCTACCTCTCGACTGTCACCGGTGGACTGTCGGGACCGGCAGTGCGTCCCGTTGCAGTGAGAATGGTATGGCAAGTTGCCAAAGCTGTAAAAATACCTGTAATCGGTCTCGGTGGAATAGCTTCAGGACGAGATGCGCTTGAATTTATTATGGCCGGAGCAACAGCCGTACAAGTCGGTACATACAACTTTGTTGACCCGGCGGTGACGATGAAAATTATAGACGAAATTGATGACTACTGCCGCCGTCACGGTGTTGACGACATCAATGAGCTGAGAGGAATTATCTGAGCATATCACGGACTAAATTCCGTGAAAATGTAAAGAATACAATGACACCGGCTACATCGGCATAAAAATCAAGAATATCACAACTGCGGCCCATTGCCAATGATTCCTGAAGAATTTCAATGGCTCCGCCAAGAGCAATCGCCACAAAGGCAAATGTAAGATTGAGCGACAGCGGAAGCATGAGACTTTGATGAAACCGGGCACGCTCCCTGAGAAAATCGAGAACGAGACAAAAGTAAATACCACCGAACATAATGGCGTGTATCACTTTGTCGGCATGAGGAAAAAGTCTGAGCCCTGTATCGGGTAATGGTTTCGGTACAAGTGTCAGGTAAAGCAACAGCAGCAATGCTACTATCGTGCATGACCACCGTGGCAATGCAAGCAGAAATTTTTTCATCGTCGGGGCAGTTTATAACGTTATTTTTTGCAAAAGTAATGTTTTTATTCCAGACCTCGGCAACCGAGTCAAAATAACTGAATTAAATTATAAAACCAATGAACAACAAGAACAAAGAAAAAGAGTACTCCGGGCTTATACTTAACGGCTTTATAGCCTGGATGATAATAATAGCCCTTGCTATCATCATCGCATATCTCGGCATCAAGATGGTGGCTGACGAGAGTGGAGCATGTGCAGGAGCAATCTTCGTGCTTGCCATTGTTCTCATTTTTATGCTGTCGGGATTCATCATTCAGGAGCCCAACCAGTCGACCGTGCTGATTTTCTTCGGAAAATATGCCGGAACATGCCGGCGGGTCGGTTATCTTTGGATAAACCCGCTGATGTCGCGACGTCATCTTTCATTGAGAATACGCAACATGGATGTAGAACCAATCAAGGTAAATGATAAAATCGGTAATCCGGTGCTTATAGGTATGGTGCTTGTGTGGCGCATCAAAGATACTTATCGTGCTATTTTTGACGTTGATTCTCAATCTCTCGCTTCGGGAGGCCGAAATATAAGTGACCGTGCTCTTGAAATGTTTGTCCGCATCCAGAGTGATGCAGCTCTCCGTGAGGTTACAGGGCATTATGCCTACGATGATGACGGCACATCATCAACCGAGCTCACACTGCGCGACGGTGGAGACGAAATCAACAATCTGCTTGAGCAAAAAATCAACGAACGACTGTCGATGGCCGGCATGGAAGTTGTAGAGGCCCGTCTCAATTATCTTGCCTATGCTCCTGAAATCGCTGCGGTAATGCTTCGACGTCAGCAGGCATCGGCGATAATCTCGGCCCGCGAGAAGATTGTCGAGGGTGCGGTGTCAATGGTCAAGATGGCGTTAACACGTCTTGAATCGGAAAACGTAGTTAAGTTTGATGAGGAACGCAAGTCACGTCTGGCAGGCAATCTTCTGGTTGTGCTATGTGCCGACGAGGGTGCGACTCCGGTTGTATCGGCCGATACCGATTAACCGAGGCCTATAAAAAAACTAGAAAGCGCTGTGTCAAAATGAAGTGACCCCCAAAAAGTTGAACAGATTAAACATTATCCAGTAATAGAAAGAGTTCGGTATTGTACCGGGCTCTTTCCTTTTAACCGGGATTTAATTCTTATATTGTTATAATAATCAATATATTCGTCCAAAGCCTTTATAAAGGCTTCCGGCAATTCAAATTTTTCGGCATATAAGAGTTCCGACTTCATGATTCCGAAGAAGTTCTCCATCATTGAGTTGTCAAGGCAATTCCCTTTACGGGACATACTTTGGATTATATGACTTCCGCCGGAGCCCTGTCTCCCCATATAACTTATAGCGGTCAATCAAGGTCTCCAGGTAATGCTGACCCAATTTAAATCTTCTACATATTTGACTTTGGGGTTCTCCCGTAAGGGCCAATCTTACGTAGTTGAGCTTTTCTTCATAGGTATGCTTCATAATAAAACTGCACTCCAAAAGTTTTGTGTTCAACTTTTGGGGTGCAATTCAATTTGACACAGCGCTGTTTATGTATTTGATGTAGGGATCAATCTTTTGAAGTCATAATTTCAAGGATGAGACGGTCGGTCTCGTTCATGCCTTCACGACCAATATAGGTGAGATTATGGATTGTCTTGTCAACATCGTTGTCAATGATACCCTCGACTGCAGTTACAGAGTTACCCTCAAGAGCCATCACAGCCGAAATCATAGCTGTCGATACACCAGTGTAAAGCTTCATGGCACAACTCGGTTTTGCACCGTCACAAATCATACCGGTGAGGTTGGCAACCATATTCTTGACTGTAGCAGATATCTGCTCAAAATCACCACCCATCAGATAGCACAGACCACAGGCCGACCCTGTTGTAGCGACAACACATCCACATAAAGCTGAAAGGCGTCCAAGGCTTTGCTTGATGTAGATTACAATGAGATGGCTAAGCGCGAGCGCACGGATTGTCTGCTCGTCGGTAGCACCCGACTCCTCGGCATATATTACAACCGGAAGTGTAGCAGCAATACCCTGATTGCCGCTGCCGCTGTTACTCATCACAGCGGTGGGCGATCCACCCATACGAGCATCACAGGCTGCGGTTGTATATGATAGAATACGAGAAAAGATACTGTCACCCATCAATTTTTGTTGACGTTGACATCTCAAAGTGCGACCAACCGAGTGACCGTATTTACCCTCAAACGACACCTCGGCTATATTTTTGTTGAGACGACGAGCCTCCAGAATAAAATCCAGCTCGTCGAGCGGAGTGGTCATAGCAAAATCATAGATCATGCGAAGACTGAGTTTCAAATCATCCTCGGCATCAGTATCTGATGCAGTCGCTTTTTTCTCAAAAATATTTTCACCGTTACGAGTAACGAGAACAAAGTTGGTGTGGCCACCCGAGATAACGGCACACGCATTGTTACCATCGGCATCGGTCATCTCAACCTCAATATATAGTTTCTCGGTGATATCGGGCTTGAGCGAGATGTTAATGATTTTGCTATCGATGAGTTCACGTCCTTTCTCAACAGCCTCGGGAGTAACATCACGAAGTACCTCCAGTTCATACTCCGATTTACCGATTATCACACCGAGCGCGATTGCGATAGGAAGGCCTATCATTCCAGTACCTGGAATACCGACACCCATCGCGTTTTTAAGGATATTGGCACTGAGACGCACGTTGATGCTGACAGGGGTAGCTGCAAGCGTTTCATAACACTTGGATGTACACAACGAAACAGCGACCGGCTCGGTACACCCCATTGCCGGAACTATCTCGCGATTCATGAGATCAATAATCTCTTGACGTATTTCTTTTGCAAGCATGGTATATAAAAATTACGATTATTTTTTAGGTTG
>JAIDNJ010000147.1 GCA_029063895.1 Muribaculaceae bacterium
GCCAAGGGTATGAAACCTTTTACATGGCACCCGGGAGTCGAGCAAAAAGAAAATCTGTCGGGAACCACCCGTACTCTTGACCGCTGGGACGGCGACATGATTCAAAAGCGCGATGATGACGGTAACTGGCAGGGCACCAAAGGTGAACTTGAACCGGGCCTGCTCGCCCGTGATGGATGGACTCTTATCGACGACAGTAAAAATTTTCTATTTGACAATGATCCCAATTGGGAATGGGTAAAGGAACGTAAAACATCTCCAGACAGTCAGGACTGGTATTTCATGGCCTATGGCAACGACTATAAACAGGCGCTTGCCGACTTTGCAACACTCGCCGGTGACATACCTCTGCCTCCGCGCTATGCCTTTGGTTACTGGTGGTCACGCTGGTGGGCTTATTCAGAGCATGAGTTCCGTCAGCTCATCGACGATTTTGCCGATTATCAGATTCCTCTCGAAGTACTCGTCATCGACATGGACTGGCATTATACCGATGAGGCTCACGGAGGCTGGACCGGCTGGACTTGGAATCGCCGTCTGTTTCCCGAGCCTGAACGCTTCCTCAACTATCTGCGTGACAAAGATATGCGTGTCACCCTCAATCTCCATCCCGCATCGGGCGTGAAAAAGTTTGAAAGCGCCTACCCTCAAATTGCCAAAGATATGGGTGTTGACCCTGTTACAGAGGTCGATATACCCTGGGTAAGCTCTGACAAAAAATTCATGCGTTCGATGTTTGACAACATTCTCAAACCTATGGAGGATGATGGTGTGACATTCTGGTGGCTCGATTGGCAGCAAGATCCCTATGACTCTAAAATCGACAGTCTCAGCAACACATGGTGGATCAACTATGCGTTTTTCTCACGCATGCAAAACGAACGCGAAGGACGTCCGATGCTATATCACCGTTGGGGAGGTCTGGGTAATCATCGCTATCAGATTGGATTCTCGGGTGACAACTATGTTACCTGGAAATCGCTTGACTTCCTCCCCTACTTCACCTCGACAGCCTCAAATGTGCTCTATGGCTTCTGGAGCCATGACCTTGGCGGTCATTATATGGCACCCGGTGACACCGCAATCAATCCCGAACTTTATGTGCGCTCGCTCCAATATGGTGCCTACAGCCCCATCATGCGAACCCACTCAAACAAGAATGCACGACTCAATAAGGAACCGTGGAACTTTGACCGTCTGACACTCAACGCCGTTCGTGCAGCCATACAGCGCCGCTACGAAATGGCCCCTTATATCTACACAATGGCTCGCAAGAGCCATGATACAGCAATAGCACTCTGTCGCCCGATGTACTATGACTATCCCGATGCCGAGGAAGCATATGAAATGAAAAATCAATACATGTTTGGCGATAATATGATTGTGATGCCTGTAACCGCCCCTTCAATCGACGGCTATGCAGATGTCGAGGTATGGTTGCCCGACGGGGAATGGTATGAAGAAGCGACTGGAACGCTTCTCGACGGCGGCAAAACATATACACGCCGCTTTGCAATCAACGAGACTCCGGTTTATGTTAAAGCAGGCTCGATAATTCCGATTCATGCCCGCAAGGAAAAGACACTCCGCCACAATACCGCGCCATTCATGCTTACGGTATATCCCGGTGAATCAGGACATTTTACAATATACGAGGACAATGGTGATGACAAGAACTACCACACCCAATTTGCCACCACCGATGTAAAATCGGAACGTGACGGCAACCGACTTGTCATAACCATAGACCCGCGCAAAGGCAGCTATAAAGGTATGCCCGAAAGCCGGGAAATAAGTGTGAAGGCACTTGCTACACTTCCACCGCTATCGGTAAAAGTCGACGGCAAGAATGTCAATTTCATCTATAACCCCGAACAGCTTGCCGCTATCGTCAATCTTCCTGAAGAAGCCGCCACAAAAGCCAGGACAGTCGAATTTAATTTCCCTGACAACAGCATTATAGCCGATGGTACTATCGGCAACATGAAACGATTTGTCGAGACGTTTGGCGAGCTTAAAAATCATTATGCACGTCTTCAGGTCACCGAAGAGTTCGGACCTATGAGCATAATCTATGAAGCCATAGGCTACGCACCCGAGAAGACTACTGCACTCCTTGATTCGTTCCGCACCTCCTTTGCCGACATCAACCGTATCGCGGCCGAACAAGACATGAGCGACTCGGCCCGCGAATGGTTTATCAAAAGTCTTGGACTCCCCTACACCGCTCCTGAAAAGCCGGCCGAATAATATCATATTCATTTAACATATTAAATAGATATCAGTTGTGAGACTGTGTCTAAAAAATTTAGACACAGTCTCATTTTTTTCATAACTATGACTGTTGAAAAATTCTCTATAAGAAATTATGCAGCTGTAATAGCCGTCCTGATGGTGTTGATAATGACCGTTCTTGATGTATCGGTCGTCAATGTAGCTCTGCCGGTGCTGGCCGGTGAGCTCGGCATTTCTGATTCGCTTACCGTTTGGATTGTAACGATTTATCAGCTTGCCATCACTATGTTGCTACTACCGCTGTCGTCGGTCGGCGATTTATATAGCTACCGACGCAATTTTCTTATCGGAGTCGTTATCTTTACAGCAGCATCGGTTACGTGTGCCATGTCGGGGTCGTTTGAAATGATTGTCATCTCCCGAGCCATTCAAGGCATTGGAGCGGCATGTGTCATGAGTGTCAATATAGCCCTTACACGTCTCATTTATCCACGAAACATACTTGGACGCGGACTTGCTCTAAACGCAATGGTCATTGCTATCGCCACAGCCGCCGGACCGACATTGGCCGGAGCGATACTCGCCATAGCTTCGTGGCACTGGCTGTTTCTCATCAACATACCGTTTGGAATTATTGCTTTTATTGTAGGGTATAGATTATTACCTCAAAATCCACCCAAAGACCACAAAGTCGATTATGACTGGATAAGCGCTATTGAAAACATAATTGTTTTCGGACTGATTTTCTATTCTCTCGGCAATTTTGCTCGTAAAGGAAATGTGACCCTAAACATTTGCCTTCTTATTATCGGCATCACAGTCGGTATATTTTATGTAAGACGTCAGCTCAATCGCGAGTCTCCAATGCTTCCGATTGACCTGCTCAAAATCAAACTCTACACCCTAAGTATCGCAACATCGGTGTGCTCTTTTATAGCTCAAAACCTTGCCATGATTTCTCTGCCGTTCCTGTTTCTAAACAACTTCGGCTTTACAGAGATAACAACCGGATTACTCATGACACCCTGGCCGTTGGCCACAATGATTGTGTCACCGTTAGCAGCCCGATTTATCGAAAAACACAATCCTGGTGCAACTGCGGCAGCTGGAATGGCCGTTTATGCGACAGGAGTAATACTGTTGGCTACCTTAAAGAGTGCTGATATTACGGTAATTGACATTGCATGGCGCATGGCAATCTGCGGTATAGGATATGGACTGTTTCAAACACCCAACAATGTCGTCATGGTTATTGCTACTCCGGTTAAACGTACAGGCGGGGCCGGAGGCATGCAGAGCACGGCACGTCTTGTAGGTCAAACTCTCGGAGCGACTGTCGTAACTCTTATCTTTGCCACATCGATACCGGCAAAATCGGTCTATATATGTCTATACATTTCCTTAGCTATGGCAGCGATAGCCGGCATTTTCAGTCTCAGCCGCGTCTCGCGCATAAACCGATAGTCGGTGTCTTATGCCCGAAAAGCCTGCAATAACTTAGAACCAACGTATATTTAAACACTTAGACCCCGTTCCCCAATATTTGTTAACGCTGGGGCGGTCAAGCGTCGTGCAGATGTGTTCGCGCAGTGAGGGAGCAATGCGGTTGCATTGTGACTGAAACAAGCGGACGCAGATGCATGAGGATTGGCCGTGGCGATGGTAATTCCTGCCACGGACTGCTGAGAATAAATATGACTGTGATGAACTATGGATGAAGCTGAATTAAACGAACCGTAACATAAACATTGCACATGCTACCATCGTAATCCCTTTGGCGGTGTGAAGAAACTGTCCGTAATTCCTATTTAACCGTCTGAAAAACGGTCGTCTTTTATAACCGGATTTAGTTATGACTGCTTTTTATAGGTAGCGGCTGCGACAAACAGCATGACGGTGGCAAATGAAGCCAACGTAAGATATTGTTGCCACAGCTCGGCTATGGATGTGCCTTTGAGATAGACCGATCGCATTATTTCTATAAAATATCTCGGCGGGATCATGTATGTGATATACTGGACCCATACCGGCATGTAACTTATCGGAGTGAATAATCCGCTCATGAGCTGGAACACAATAATGAATGCAAACATAACAAAAATACTCTGTAACATCGTCGACGAAGAATTGGCAATCGAAATACCTATACCCGACATTACAAGACTGAACAGAATGGCAGCCAGATATATTGCCCCTATGCAACCTTGTGGCACAAGTCCATAGACAAGCCATCCCACAAGCATTCCTACGGTAACGACCATTATACCGACAATCCAAAACGGTATGAGTTTTGACAGTACAAAAACAAGTCGGCTCACGGGGGTAACATTCATTGCTTCAATTGTACCGGTTTCTTTTTCATTTACCAGATTCAGTGCCGGTAAGAATCCACCTATGATAATCAGGAGAATCACCATAAGTGCCGGAATCATATAATTGCGGAAATTAAGTGTCGGATTAAACCGGTAAATGATACTGATATCATCAGTTTTAATCTTTTGCCCCGATTGAGCCGATATCCCGGCAAGCGTTCCCAATACCGATTCTGAGACATATCGTGCCCCAAGCATTCCTTTAGTGACGTTTACACCGTTGGCTTCGACATCTACCTGTGCGGTTCGGGCAATCATGTCGACCGAGTAATCGGGTGGAATTGTAAGAATAACGTCAGCATTGCCGTCCTCAATCTCAAGCATGGCCTCGGAATGTGAATCTCCAACCGAAATAACATTAAGAATTTCAGACGCACTGATATCGGCAATCATACGACGTGAAAGCTGGCTATGATCATTGTCAACAACAGCTACATTTACATTTTTCACGTCAAGATTGGCCACAAGCGGAATCACAAGCATCACCATAAGCGGCATTACTATTATCACTCGCGGTATGAGTCGGTTGCGCCTCATCAGTTTGATTTCCTTACGAAGGAGCGCCAACAATATTCTTAATTTTATCATCGGGAAGAGCGAAATTTAGTTATTGAAATGAAGAGTAACACCATGGTCATCAACAGCAGTATACTTCCTTCTTTTATGACATAAGCCATGTCGAGCTGTTGAATCATGAGTTTGCGCATAGCTTCTATATACCATCTTGCCGGGATTATACATGATACCGCCTGGAGTACTCCCGGCATATTGTCAATGGGAAAAATCATTCCCGACAACATGATTACCGGAACCATAAAGATGACAGCCGACACGATTAGAGCCGTCAGTTGAGAATCTACGATTGTCGATACCAGCAATCCTATTGACAGCGCCAGTACAATATATATCAGTGACAGAGCGACAACATTGAAAATACTTCCAGACAAAGGCAAGCCGAGAACCGTGTAGGCGAGCAGGAGCATAATGGCAAGTATAGCGCACGACAATACGAAATAAGGAATCAGTTTGCCAAGGATGATTGTACCGGGCCTTGTAGGTGAAACCAAAAGCAAATCCATTGTCCCGCTCTCCTTCTCTCGTACAATCGAAACCGAAGTCATAATCGCACAAATGAGTATGAAAATCATACCCATAATTCCGGGAACAAAATTATATGAACTCTTCATTTGAGGATTGTAAAGTGTGTAGGTCAACACCGGTTGTGATGCCGACGGCTCCCCTATTACTCCCATGATATAGCCGGTCACTGCACGTGCCGATGTCGTGTTTGAGCCATCGGCCACAATTTGCGGGATTATCTTACCGTCATCGGTCTTAAGAAACAGAGCCGCATCAATTTTACCGGAACGCAGCAATGGCTCTACATCAACCTGATTCACCTCTCCAAGATAGGAAAAGTAATCATTAACAGCAAACCGTTCCAACAAATCGCGTGTTGCGTCACAATGCCGGTCAACAACTGCAACAAGTCTGATATTGTTGACTTCGGTCGATATGGCAAAACCAAACAACAGTAGCAATATTAGCGGCATTACCAAAGTGATAACCATCGTGCGCCTATCACGCATGATGTACAAAGCCTCTTTCTTTATAACTGAACCAAAACCATTCATCTCATTCTCCCCGTTGAGCATTTTTAGCGACAATACGAAAAACCTCGTCCATTGTCGATACATTATATTTTTTCTTGAGAGCCGCCGGATTGTCAAGAGCACTTATTTTACCGTCAACCATAATTGAAACACGGTTGCAATATTCAGCCTCATCAAGATAATGAGTCGTGACAAAAACCGTCATTCCATCGGCCGCAGCTTTATAAATCAGTTCCCAAAAACGACGTCGGGTTACAGGGTCGACACCACCGGTTGGCTCATCCAGAAAAACTACCTGAGGATTATGGATTGTGGCTGTTGCAAACGCAAGTTTCTGCTTCCATCCAACAGGGATATCCCTAACCAACGCATTTTTCATCTCTTCCATTTCCAACTCTTTAAAAAGCCGTGCCGAGACTGTTTTTATATCTTTATCTGACATGCCATAGATGGTTGAAAACAGTCTTATGTTTTCCATCACGGTAAGGTCACCGTAAAGCGAGAATTTTTGACTCATATAGCCTATGCGACGCTTGATTGTCTCAGCCTGGGAAGTTATGTCACACCCGGCAACACTCCCCTCGCCCGATGTGGGATAACTAAGACCGCAAAGCATTCGCATGGCTGTGGTCTTTCCAGCTCCATTAGCCCCGAGAAAACCAAATATTTCCCCCTTCATCACGTCAAACGTTATATGATCGACCGCAGTAAAGGAGCCGAATTTTTTTGTCAGGTTTTTTACCGATATAACTTTTTCAATGCTGTTCATCGCGGGTCAGTTTAATAAACAAGTCCTCTATATTACCTTTTGCCCGGGAGATTCTGACATCTTCGAGTCCCGATTCGGTCAATCGAGTCACTGTCTTTTGAATATCAAAGTAGGCGCGGGTGACAAGATGTAGAGTCGCACCAAATGTGTAGCAATCAATAACGCCGGGCAACTCTCTCAATCGATTTAGAAGTCCAAACATATCGGTAGCCGATGCATTATAAAGGTTTTCATCGAGCTTACTGACAAGATTGGCCGGGGTATCAATGTCAAGAATATGTCCACGGTCAATCATGGCTATGCGATCACATCGTGTAGCCTCGTCCATGTATGATGTCGAAACAAGAATAGTAATGTCGTGTTCACGAAGTCGTGATAGCATATCCCAAAATTCACTGCGCGACACCGCGTCGACACCCGTGGTAGGCTCATCAAGCAATAAAATATCAGGGCGGTGAATCAACGCACAACTCAAAGCCAACTTTTGTTTCATGCCACCCGACAACGCTCCGGCACGACGGTTGGGAAAACGTTCAAGCTGACCGAAAACTGGAGCTATAATATCATAGTTATCCTGAACCGATACACCAAACAGCGATGCAAAAAAGTTAAGATTCTCGCTTACCGTCAAATCCTCATACAATGAAAATCGCTCAGGCATATACCCTATGTGAGTTCGCAGCTTTTTATAATCTCTGACCGTATCAAGACCATTGATTGAGGCATGACCACTGTCGGGGACAAGAAGAGTAGCCAGTATGCGATAGAGTGTACTTTTACCCGAGCCGTCGGGGCCTATAATACCGAACAGTTCACCCCGCTCGACATTAAACGAAACCTTGTCGAGCGCCACCACCGATCCATATCGATGGCTCAGATTCGCGATATCAACAACCCGGTTCATAAGCGGACCTCACCGTATTGTCCGAGTTTGAGACGTCCGTCATTACAAACAGCGATCTTGACTGCATAGACAAGGTTTGCCCTGCTGTCACGTGTCTGTATCGATTTGGGGGTAAATTCACTCTCCTGTGCAATCCACGTAATTGTTCCGGGATATTCAAACTGATTGTCACCACCAAAATCGGCAATGACTGTAACCTGCTGACCCAACTTGATACCGGCAAGTTGGGACGCAGTAAAGTAAGCCCGCAGGTAAATATTATTTAAATCGGCTATTTTACAGATTGGGCGTCCGGGAGTAGCAAATTCGCCCGGCTCGGCATACTTAACCAGCACTGTACCCGTGAGTGGTGAATCAATGATACTTTTTGAAATCTGCTGTTCGATCTGTTCGGTCTGATACTGTATGGCTACAGCATTATCCGAAATAGAGCTGCGGTTCTTACCCAAAGTCGATAATAATGCGGTAAGCTGTCCGCGGAGTATATTAAGCTGCGCAACGGCGTCATCATATTGCTTTTGGGTAGTGGCTCCATCGGTCAGAAGTCTGGAAAAACGGTCACATTCATATTGTTGATGAGTAATTTGAGCGCGGAGAGCAGTTGCCTGGGCGGCAACATCGGGCGACGTGCTTTCGGCAGCCTGACGCTGGGAAGCCAGCTGCTTTTGTTGCAACACAAGAAGAGCTGTATCGATCACCGCAATGTTGTGACCTTTAACAACGGTATCACCTTCGGTCACGCTGACCGACATGATTTTACCCGAAGTCTCGGCCGAAACTGTAACGGTTGTAGCCTCAAAAATGCCTGTAGCATCATAGGCCGGAGTATTGTCACATGAGGCCAGCACAACGGCCATAGCAACGGTATAGATT
>JAIDNJ010000148.1 GCA_029063895.1 Muribaculaceae bacterium
ATACAACATCGACCCGCCGCGCCAACGCAATCGCATTTGACGTGCGCGAAAAAGGGCGTCCCCAACGCGAAGGTGGCAAGCCCAACGGTAAACCGATGAAAGACGAGAACGGAAACACAATCATGATTCCGGGTACGCTCAAAGGTACTAAAGCAATCGGTTGGTTCATTGATGAATATGGCATCGCCCAGGTGTCGATGAACATTACCGACATCGCCACTACACCGCTTCACGTGGCCTTTGACGAGGTTTGCCGCGCAGCCAATGCCCGCGGTATCCGCGTGACCGGTACAGAAATTGTAGGACTTATCCCTCGTCGCACCCTTATCGAGGCCGGCCGCTACTTCCTGCACAAACAGCAGCGTTCGTCGGGTATCTCGGATGACGAAATTGTTGAAATGGCAATCCGCTCGATGGGTCTCGACCAGCTCAAGCCGTTCAACCCCGATGAGAAGGTAATTGAAAACATGCTCGAGGCGGCTCAGAAAGGGGGCAAGAAGCTCGTTGATTTGACCTGCAAGGGATTTGCCTACGAAACAGCAAGCGAATCGCCTGCGCCCGGCGGAGGCTCGATTTCGGCCTATATGGGCAGCCTCGCCGCCGCTCTCGGCACGATGGTAGCCAACCTGTCGAGCCACAAGGCCGGCTGGGATGACCGCTGGGAAGTGTTTTCAAACTATGCCGACCAGGGTCAGGTGCTCATCAAACAGCTCCTTCACCTTGTTGACGAGGATACCGAGGCGTTCAACAAGATCATGGCTGTTTTTGCAATGCCCAAATCGACTCCCGAGGAGAAAGCGGCACGCGCCGAGGCTATGGAAACGGCCACACGCTATGCAACCGAGGTGCCGTTCAACACAATCGAGACCACAATGAAGGTGTTCCCGCTGCTCAAGGCTATGGCATCGGAGGGTAACCCGGCATCGGCCAGTGATTCAGGTGTGGGAGCTCTCGCTGCCCGCGCAGCCGTTCACGGCGCGATGCTCAATGTCAAAATCAATGCCGCCGGACTGAAAGACCGCGCGTTTGCCGATGACATTGTCGCCAAAGCTGTGGCTCTTGCCGCCGAGGCCGATGCTCATGAACGTGAAATTGTAGAAATTGTAGAAAGCAAAATCAAATAACATACCGGAATAAACCATGACCGACAAAGAATTCAGTGACCATATCAAGCAGGGAATCCCCGCGACCCTGCCCAATCACCGTCCTTATGACGCGAGTGTAAACCATGCACCCAAGCGTAAAAAAATCCTGACTCCCGACGAGGAGCGACTCGCGCTCAAAAACGCGCTGCGCTACTTCCCCGAGGAGCTTCACAAGGAGCTCGCGCCCGAGTTTGCCAAGGAGTTGCGCGAATATGGCCGCATCTATATGTACCGTTTCCGTCCCGAATATGAGATGTATGCTCGCCCCATCGATAAATATCCTGCCAAATCGCGTCAGGCGGCTGCAATCATGATGATGATTCAGAACAACCTCGACCCCGCCGTGGCCCAGCATCCCCACGAGCTGATAACCTATGGCGGCAATGGGGCGGTGTTTCAGAATTGGGCACAGTACTTGCTGGCCATGAAATATTTGTCGGAAATGACCGACAATCAGACGCTTGTGATGTATTCGGGTCATCCGTTAGGACTTTTCCCGTCACATCCCGACGCACCACGCGTCATTGTCACCAACGGTATGGTTATTCCAAACTATTCAAAACCCGATGACTGGGAACGCTTCAACGCGATGGGTGTTTCGCAGTATGGTCAGATGACGGCCGGTTCATATATGTATATCGGTCCGCAAGGTATCGTTCACGGCACCACAATCACAGTGCTTAACGCTGCTCGTGCACGCTTCAAACCGGGTCAGACCGATGCCGGCGGCATGCTCTTTGTCACGGCCGGTCTCGGCGGCATGTCGGGCGCGCAGCCCAAGGCAGGTGTAATCTCGGGCGTTGTCAGCGTCATTGCCGAGATCAATCCCAAAGCTGTCAAGACCCGCTATGAGCAGGGTTGGGTCGACGAGGTTCACACCGACCTCGACGAACTGATTGAGCGCATCAAAAAGGCCCGCGAAAACCGCGAGGCCGTGTCGCTTGCCTACCAGGGCAATGTGGTTGACCTTTGGGAGCGTCTGGCCGACGACGGCGTTGAAGTAGACCTCGGGTCGGACCAGACGTCGCTTCACAACCCGTGGGCGGGCGGTTACTATCCTGCCGGACTGACTTTTGAGGAATCAAAGGTGATGATGGCCGAGAATCCCGCAAAATTCAAGGAATATGTTCAGGAATCGCTTCGCCGTCAGGTCAATGCAATCAATCGTCTGGCCGAGCGTGGAATGTACTTCTTTGATTATGGCAATGCGTTCCTGCTCGAATCGTCACGTGCCGGTGCCGATATCATCGGTGAGGACGGGAAGTTCCGCTATCCGTCCTACGTGCAGGACATCATGGGACCGAAATTTTTTGACTATGGCTTCGGTCCGTTCCGCTGGGTGTGTACTTCGGGTAAACCGGAGGACCTCGCCGCTACCGACCGCATCGCCGCCGAGGTCCTTGAGGAAATCATGAAGGAGGCTCCCGACGAAATCAAGGGTCAGCTTGCCGATAACATCCACTGGATTCGTCAGGCGGCCGCCAACCATCTCGTGGTTGGTTCGCAGGCACGTATTCTTTATGCCGACTCGGAGGGTCGCACCAAAATCGCTCTTGCATTTAACGATGCAATCAAACGTGGAGAAATTTCGGCACCAATCGTTCTTGGTCGTGACCACCACGACGTGTCGGGTACCGATTCGCCCTACCGCGAGACCTCAAATATCTATGACGGCTCGCAGTACACGGCCGATATGGCTGTGCACAATGTCATCGGTGACTCGTTCCGCGGCGCTACATGGGTTTCGATCCACAACGGTGGCGGTGTAGGCTGGGGTGAGGTTATAAACGGTGGTTTCGGCATGGTAATAGACGGGTCGGACTCATCACGCCGTCACATCGAAGAAATGCTCCTTTGGGACGTCAACAACGGTATAGCACGTCGCTCGTGGGCGCGCAACAAGGGTGCTATCTCGGCTATCAAACGTGAGATGGAACGTACACCGGGCCTGAAAGTGACTCTCCCAAATATCGCCGATGATAACCTTGTAGCCGAGGCGTTGGCCGAATAAAAAAGAATGTATTTCTGAACCTTCCGGTTCAACCCGATTCAGGTAGGACGCGAAATATCGTGTCCCTACCATGGGTTGGCATCGATTCAAGATCGATTCAGATAAAAATAGATAAACCATGGATAATACCGTACATTATATCAGCTCCGAGTGGCTTACACTCGACCGTGTAGAAGAAATTCTTACCAAAAACATAAAGCTCGCGCTGAGCGACGAGGCCGTTGGCCGCATAAACCGTTGCCGTCAGTATCTTGACGACAAGATGAAGTCTCAGAAAGAACCGATTTACGGTATCACAACCGGTTTCGGGTCGCTTTGCAACATAAACATCGACTTGGAAAGCCTGTCTCAGCTCCAGAAAAACCTGATGATGAGTCATGCGTGCGGTACCGGTGAACGTGTGCCCGACGAAATTGTGAAACTGATGCTGTTGCTCAAGATTCAGTCGCTCAGTTACGGCAATTCGGGCGTACAGCTTGCAACCGTTCAGGGCCTTGTCGACATGTTTAACAATGACATTCTTCCGGTTGTCTATCAGCAGGGATCGCTCGGTGCGTCGGGCGACCTGTCGCCGTTGGCCCACCTGTGCCTGCCGCTCATCGGTAAGGGAGTTGTGAAATATAAAGGAGATGAACGTCCCGGTGCCGATGTCTTTGCCGAGGTGGGTCTCAAAACAATCGAACCGATGTCAAAGGAGGGACTGGCATTGTTGAACGGCACCCAGTTCATGTCGGCTTTTGGTGTGTGGTCGCTTCTCAAGGCGCGTAAAATCGTAGTGTTGGCCGATAAAATCGGAGCCCTTTCGCTCGACTCGTTTGACGGACGAATAGAGCCGTTTGGCGAGCAGGTCAACCTTGTGCGTCATCAGCCGGGACAAATTGCAACGGCGCGTGCCATCCGTCACCATCTTGAAGGCAGCGAGCTCATCAAGCAGCCTAAAGTACATGTCCAGGACCCCTATTCGTTCCGTTGTATGCCACAGGTTCACGGAGCAGCTAAAGATACAGTTGATTATGTAATCACCCGTCTTGAAGGTGAAATCAACAGCCCCACGGATAACCCGACCGTTTTCCCTGAGGATGACATCGTCGTATCGGCCGGTAACTTTCACGGCGAGCCTATAGCACTGCCTATGGATTTTCTTGCGGTAGCTGTAGCCGAACTCGGGTCGATATCGGAGCGCCGTACATATAAACTGATATCGGGAACCCGCAACTTGCCATCGTTCCTCGTTGCCAAACCCGGACTCAACAGCGGTTTCATGATTCCACAATATACCGCGGCTTCAATCGTGAGTCAGTCAAAGGGTTTGTGCTGGCCGGCAAGCTGTGATTCGATTCCGTCGTCTCAGGGTCAGGAAGATCACGTTTCGATGGGTTCAAACTCGGCCACAAAACTCTATCGCGTTGTCAACAACACCGAGCGTGTGCTTGCTATCGAGCTTTTCAATGCAGCTCAGGCATTGGAGTTCCGCCGTCCGCTCAAAACATCGCCCGAACTCGAGCAGTGGCATGCCGAGTATCGTAAGGTGGTGCCGTTTATCAACGAGGACACCGAGATGTATCCGCTCATCGCCAAGTCGATAGAATTTATACGTGAAAATCCCTGATTGAACGATGATAAAACTAATTGAAAATATCGGTCTGGCCGTCGGGGTGGAATATGCACCCCCGGCGCGCCGTGCCGGACGCGAAATGGCCGAACTGCCGTGTGTAGCCGACGCATGGATGCTCGTTGTCGACGGGATGATAGCCGAGATCGGCACCGAGGCGACAAAAGCCGAGATGTTATCGCGTCGCGACCCGGCTACAATGGAGCGTGTGGATGCCCGCGGTGGCATGGTGTTTCCGTCGTTTTGTGACTCACATACCCACATAGTTTATGCCGGAAGTCGTGAACATGAGTTTATCGACAAGATACGCGGGCTCAGCTATGAGGAGATTGCCAAGCGTGGGGGCGGTATTTTAAACTCGGCCGACCGTCTACACGAAACATCGGAAGACGAACTTTACCGTCAGGCAATGGAGCGTGTCAATGAGATTATCAAAATGGGTACCGGGGCGGTCGAAATCAAGAGCGGATATGGTCTTACTCTCGAGGATGAGCTGAAGATGTTGCGTGTCATCGCGCGCATCAAGGAGAGCACCTTGCTTGAGGTCAAATCTACATTTTTAGGCGCTCACGCGGTCGGACGGGCCTATGCCGGTCGTCAGGGTGAATATGTTGACCATATAATCAAAGATATGCTCCCGTCGGTCGCCGCTGAGGGGCTTGCCGACTTTGTGGATGTATTCTGTGATCAAGGATTTTTTACTGTCGACGAGACCGCGCGTATTCTTGAAGCCGCGGCAAAATATGGAATACGTCCGAAGATTCATGCCAACGAGCTTGCCAACAGTGGGGGAGTACAGGTCGGAATCCGTTACGGTGCATTGTCGGTTGATCACCTTGAACGTATGGAGCAGCCCGAAATAGATGCACTTGCTGCTTCAACCACGATGCCGACGATGTTACCGGGTGCGTCATTCTTTCTCGGTATGCCTTATGCGCCGGCACGAATGGCTATCGACAAGGGACTTGCGGTGGCACTCGCCTCAGACTATAATCCGGGTTCGTCGCCGTCGGGCAATATGCGGTTTGTCGTTTCGCTCGGCTGTATAAAAATGAAAATGCTTCCTGCCGAAGCTATCAATGCCGCCACTCTCAACGGAGCGGCTGCAATGGGCTTGTCGGCCGACTATGGAACTTTGTCGCCAGGAAAGGTCGCATCGTTCTTTATAACGGAAAAAATGCCTTCGCTCGATTTCTTCCCATACGCTTATGCAACCCCCGTAATAAGGGACGTTTATCTGCGCGGGCACAAAATATAATATCCTGAAAACCGGTAGAGTCAGGATCACCGGCCGGATGCCGCCTCTCGGGGTTGGTGTCCGGCATTTGGTTTAATGCATAATTCATAATGCACAATTCACAATGAATTTAAAAATTTGGGATAATGATAGGTTGAAATACAATGGATTTGATTAACTTTGTATCCGGATTATTCACTTAGTCATCCCGACAAGTCGGATATTCCATGACATATTGATAAAAAGAGGCGTTATGCTCATCTTGTAAACTGAAAACGTAGGAAACTTTCAAATAATGCAAGAGATGGCATAGTGGAACTCGCGCTCATAGCGTGGGCTGCTATTGTTACATCTGCATTAAAGGTTTTCCTACGACCATCAGTTTAGACGTGGCATAGTTGGCTCACGTCTTCTTATAATAACTTAACACTCTCATTGAGCCGCAAGGGAGTCGATTAAACGATGAATAAAACTTTAAAATTTTCTTTACTTGCAATGGTCGCCGGCGTTTTTGCTTCGTGTGCCGACCATGATGACCCTCAGCTTGCTCCTATCGACACTACTCAGGTAAAGATAACGGCAACAGTCAAGGATGAACCAAACTCGAGTTGGATGAGTGTGTCGGAAGAAATGACTATCAGTGTGTCGGATATTGAAATGACCGCACCTAAAGGGGTTGTGTTGAGAACTGTTTCGCTTGTCGCCAATAACGGACTGTCGACCTATTTAATTGACGATAAACCTTTCTCGGGTCAACCGATGGAGTTTAAAGTGCCTCTTGTGGGTAAACAGGGACGCCTGAATTTCTCCTTACGGGGTAATCTGATTAAAAAAGACAGTCGCGATGCCGAAGTAATAATTGCCGACAATATCCAGAAAATTGTATTCTCTGAAACTCCTGAATTTGAATGTGACGGACGGTTATCAGTCTCGGTAAAGGGGATATCGTCAACCGGCGAAGAATACTCCCGTTCATTTGATGTGACGTCAACCGACAGGTTCTCAATAGCTGTGCCCCAAAATGAATTGTACTGGCAACCGACGAGCGGAACAGCCCCTACTATCGAAGTGACATTGAGTGGCGCTGCAACATCGTTGAGCCCCAACACTACTTTTGACAATAAAGTAACAAATGTAGCGATAGGTCATTCTTCGGGCGACGGGTCAACGGTCAAAATGACGATTCCCAATACCCCGGGTTCTCTAAGTGCTGAAAAGCTCCAAATGTATGTCAGAACTTCCTATTATGGAACCTGGGAGAACATTACCATCGAGCCTTACAATCTCACTAATGTTTTTGATATTGTAGAGAGGTGATATTTACCATTTGTTGTGATGTACACGGTCGGGGGTCCACTTGTTCATTGGTTTTTGATTGACGAGTGGATAACCGATCGGGATGAGGTTGAATGGGATGATGCCGCTGGGAATATCAAGGATTTTGCTGACTGATTGCATGCGGTCGGGGGTGAGGATAGAGACAGGTCCATACAGCACCGAGACCGAGGGCTTGAGCGGCAAGAAGAATGTTTTCAGAGGCTGCCGAGAGGTCCTGTTCCCATAATGTCGAGTCATCACCGTCGAGAAAGCGGTCGGGATTGCCGCACACCACGATAGCCATGGGTGCTTTGGCTGCCATTTTGGCATAGGGAAGCGCATCGGCAAGCCGACGGAGTAAATCGGGGTTGTCGACCACAAAAAATTCCCATGGCTGCCGGTTGACACCGCTGGGAGCACTCATGGCGGCGTGAAGCAGCGCATTTTTTAATTGGTCGGAAACCTGACGCGAGTCATAGCGACGTACGCTTGTGCGCTCAAGAATGTTTTGGTAGGCTTGATTATCTTCTATGATATCAGAATGGTTGTTGGTGTCCATATTCGGCTATATTTTAATATGTTATGTTTGATTATACCATAATTTAGGTATAAGTCGCCCTTGAGGACCGGGAAAAATACCCTATTTCAGGGTATTGGTGCAGTCGCGCAGAGTGAGTAACTTTGCAACAAATAAAAAGATAGTTTAGTTTATAAAAAGAAGCCATAGTTTTTCTCTAACTCATTACAAAGGACGAAAACGAAACAAAAGGCTCCGAGGTCAAAGCTTGGGAAAGCATAGGACATCGGAGCCTTAGTTTTATAGTCGCGTCAGCAATCAGAGCTGAGAGGTGGGATCGAGATTGGCCGATTCAATATCTTTGAAATAGCGGTAGGTTGAAACTTTGAGTTCCATGCAGGCGTCTTCATCGGCAACGATGATTGCTTTAGGGTGCATCTGAAGAGCCGAGATAGTCCACATTTGAGAAATGCCGCCTTCAACACCATGTTTGAGTGCGCGGGCTTTGTTATAGCCGTTAACGATGAGAAGGACACTCTTGGCTGCCATAACGGTGCCGACACCAACGGTGAGTGCGGTCTTGGGCACGAGGTCAACATTGTTTTCAAAGAAACGAGAGTTGGCGATGATAGTGTCTTTGGTTAGTGTTTTCATGCGGGTGCGCGAGGTGAGCGACGAGCCGGGTTCGTTGAAAGCGATGTGTCCGTCGGGACCTACACCACCCATGAAAAGATCGATACCGCCGTAGCTCAGGATCTTTTCTTCGTAACGACGGCACTCGGCTTCGGGGTCGGGGGCGTTGCCGTTGAGTATGTTGACGTTCTCGGGGAGAATGTCGATTTGATTGAAGAAATTGGTCCACATGAATGTGTGGTAGCTCTGTTCATGGTCACGGGGAATGCCGCAATATTCATCCATGTTGAATGTAACGACGTTGCGGAATGATACGCGACCTTCTTTGTTGAGGCGGATGAGTTCGCGATAGAGGCCAAGGGGCGAGCTGCCGGTGGGACAACCGAGTACAAAGGGTTTTTCGGGAGTGGGGTTAGCTGCATTGATTTGAGCTGCAACATAGTTGGCGGCCCATTTTGATACCAGGGCGTAGTCGGGCTCGATAATTAATCTCATGATTGGGGTTATTTTATAGTGATGAAAAAATCAATTTTTGCAAACTTAATAAATTTTTATGAAATGACCATGTTTTCAGCCGATTTTGTAATAGACAAAACCGTTTTCGTTGAAATATTCCCGGTCATAGATGTTGCGGCCGTCGATGATGACTTTGTGTTTCATTGTTCGCGCAAGCACCTGGAGTGACGGCATGCGGAATTGTTTCCATTCGGTCACGAGCATAACAGCATCGGCGTCGACCGCGGCGTCATACATGTCGGTGGCATACTCGATTGAGTCGCCCACGCGTCGGCGGCACTCATCCATTGCCACGGGGTCGTAGGCGCGTACACGGATGCCGGCCTCAAGCATCTTGTCGATAAGTACAAGCGAAGGGGCTTGTCTCATGTCGTCGGTCTCGGGTTTGAAGGATAGTCCCCACAAGGCGACCGTACGTCCCTTGAGGTCACCGTCAAAGTGACGTGAGAGTTTATCAAACAGGATGGACTTTTGCCGTTCGTTTACATTGTCAACCGCTTTTAGCACCTCAAGAGAGTAACCGTGTTTTTCGGCTGTCTTGATAAGAGCCTTTACATCTTTTGGAAAGCATGAACCTCCGTATCCACAGCCGGGATATAGAAATTTGTTGCCTATGCGTGTATCGGCTCCGATACCTTTGCGCACCATGTTGACATCGGCTCCGACGAGTTCACATAGATTGGCGATGTCGTTCATGAACGAGATGCGGGTGGCGAGCATCGAGTTTGCGGCATATTTGATCATTTCGGCCGATGGGATATCGGTGAAAATGATGCGGTCGCTCACCACCATAAACGGTTTGTAGAGCCGGGCCATGACTTTGCGGGCACGTTCGCTGTCGACGCCGACAACAACGCGGTCGGGCGACATGAAATCCTTGATGGCGGCTCCCTCTTTGAGAAACTCAGGATTGGCGGCAACATCAAACTCGACGGTTGAGCCGCGGTGGGCAAGTTCATGCTCGATGGCATCACGGACAAGCGATGCCGTTCCAACCGGTACGGTCGATTTCGTGACGAGGATGGTGTATTTATTTATGGAGCGGCCAAAGGTGCGGGCGACGTCGAGCACATATTTAAGGTCGGCCGATCCATCCTCGTCGGGAGGAGTGCCTACAGCCGAGAAAACGACTTCAACGTCATCGATAATCTCGGACAGCGAGGTAGAGAAACGCAGGCGTCCCGCCTCAACGTTGCGCTTGACCATAGGGCCGAGCCCCGGTTCATAAATCGGGATGATTCCGTTTTTGAGACGTTCGATTTTGTTCCGGTCGATGTCGACACAGGTCACGTTGACCCCCATCTCGGCAAAGCATGTGCCGGTGACGAGGCCAACATATCCGGTTCCAACTATCGCGATATTCATTCAGGACAATTATTTTACAGCGATTTTGTCGATGCGGCGCTGGTGGCGTCCGCCTTCAAATGGTGTGTTGAGGAAGGTGTCGACGATGGCGAGCGCTTCTTCAGGTGCAATAAATCGGGCGGGGAGTACAAGAACGTTGGCATCGTTGTGCTGACGGGCGAGTTCGGCGATTTCGCGGGTCCAGCAAAGGGCTGCACGGACACCCTGATGTTTGTTGAGTGTCATGGAGATGCCGTTGCCGGTGCCACACATGGCTATGCACGGATAAACTTCACCCTTCTCGACAGCTTCGGCGGCGGGGTGGGCATAGTCGGGATAGTCACAGCTCTCGGTCGATGTTGTGCCGAAATCACGGGTGGTGATATCCTGGGACATGAGGTAGCCCTCGATGATGCTTTTGAGTTCGAAGCCTGCATGGTCGCTGCAAAGCCCAACTGGTTTATCTGATTTTACTATCATAATTTTTATATTGAAATGAGGTTATTTAATCAAAGTTTGACAGGGAGACGTCGCCACAGACAAGGTGGAATCAGTTTCCAGAAGAACGTGAGAAGGCCCCAGCGCCAGTCGACATAGACGACTGGACCACCCGAAACGATGGCTTTGAATATGCGTTTTGAAGCATAGTCGAGCGTCATGAGCATGGGATAGCTGCGGTCGGGATCGAGCAGATCGGTGCGGATAAAGCCGGGTCGGATGTCGGTAAACGATATGTCGGCTTTATCGATATGGGCAAGCTGGCCGAGAGCTTCAAGATAGGTCGAGTCAAAGCGCTTGGTTGCACTGTAAGAGGCTGAGATTCCTATGCCTTTGGTGCCGGCAACCGAAGTGACGGCGGCGATGCGGCCCTTGAGGTTATTGTCGGCAAAATGACGGTAGGCCGTCACTACCGAGGTGACAAAGCCGCATGCGTTAGTGGCTATGGTTGTCATCTCTTTGTCGAGCCGGAGTGTCGGATTGGACCATCCGGTGCCGGCGGCGTGAAAATAGATGTCGACACCACCCAACCGATCGATGAGCTTGAGAATTTTGGCAGAGGCATCGTCGGCAGTGATGTCGATCACTTCATATTCGACATTTTGTGGATATTGGTTTTTGACTGCGATCAGCTGTCCCTCTCGTCGGGCTGCAATGCCCACTTTCCACCCCTCGGCTGCAAAGTGAAGGGCGGCTTTGAGACCGATGCCCGATGATGCTCCTATTATGACAATGTGCCGGCTCATTTTTCGGGGAGTTTTTCGATTTGGGATGTCGTCTCGTTTTTGGCGGTCACACGTTTTTTGTTGTACTTGTCAAGCGGCAGGGTATAGTAGACCGAAAAAGAAGCTGCGATCGATGACCCGCGCGAGCCATATCCGGGAATATACCACGGCTCGCCGTGCAACTTGTTTGACTGGTGAAGGATGTGGTGGTAACGGAATGTCCACCCCATTGATATGTTGCCATATATCTTGACTTTTACACCTGCCAGCAGTTCCATATAGCCGGTGAGAGATGATTCGGACGGAAAGTCGACGGCCGATTGCTCGCCCCAATAGCCGTCGGAGGGACGGACATCGGTAACCTGCCATTTAAACGGACTGAATCCGTAGCGCACACCGGCAAAAAACATATAGTCGGGGTTGGAGTTGTAAAACAGGTTATAGTCGGCACCTATCTTGAAATAGATGCTCATGGGCGATTTATAGACATAGTTGTTGTCATCGGGCTTGTAGTTGGCGTTGCCGAGTCCGAGTTCAACGGTTGGAATGTAGCGGTTGTGCAAGTTGACCTGGGCCGAGAATCCAATGAGACCATAGTCGGTGCCGAGGGCTCTCATCAATGGTGACCAGATGTCGACACCGACCGTAGCCGAGTGAAGGAGCGGATATATCATCTTTGGAACAACCGGCATCATTGTGGAATCGACGACTTCCTTGCCGGTGATAGTGTCAATATAGATGACGTTGCCGTTGGCATCGTGCATATGAACAAGCGATGACTTGTCGAGGGTGTCGCGCTTGACTTCGTTGCGGCTCTGGGTAACGGTCGACTGGTTGCGTACCGGGGTTATTCGACGTTTGTTCTGGGCCACGCCGTCGAGCGACGCCATGACAGTGATGACAAGCATTATTACAAAAACTATCTTTTTCATAGGCCGTTGTTTTTAGCGGTTGACGACCTTTGGGTTTCCTCGTCGGTGGGGAAATAAAGACGCATGTTGGCTATCTCGATGTTGGTGACGAGAGAGTCAAGCACGGCTACCGAGTCAAGAAGGACCGATGTGTGATCGATGCCGGTGATGATGTAACGGTACATTGCTCCGCATTCTTCCGAGGCAAAATAGGGATAGGATGTGTAATGGATTGTGAGCGTGTCGTTGTGGGCCGGTGTCATCCCTTCCCATTTATAGGCGATGCAGAACGATGTCGACAACATGTCGGAACGCAGTGGCAGATAAACTTGAGACGCTTTTTGGCCGACCGACACGAGTAGCGAGTCGCCGCGAGCTCCGACACCATAGATGTCAATGGAGTCGGTCGATATTGGCTTGTCGGTTGTCGACGAATAAAAGTCGGCCAACGGCAGACTCGAACGGTTGTCAAGGCATCCGGAAGTGTTGCATCCCGACAGAGTAATGACGCAGACGGTCAATATTAGAGCGATTATGTCAAGAAGTCTTCTCATTCCTCGGTTTTGATTTCTTCTTCAATTTCATATTCGTTGCGACGCGGTGAATTTCTCACGACAAGCTCGCCTATAAAGCCGGTCAGGAACAGCTGGGTGCCGAGAATCATCGTCACCAGAGCTATGTAGAAATAGGGCGATGAGGTGACGAGTGTATAGTGGTTGCCTACATGCATATTGTAGAGTTTAGTAGCACCGACGGCGATTACGGCCAAAAGTCCGAGCAAGAACATAAGGCTGCCGAGCAGTCCGAAAAAGTGCATGGGCTTGACACCGAATTTGTTTGTAAACCAAAGAGTGGCAAGGTCGAGATAGCCGTTGACAAATCGGTCAAGACCAAATTTTGTGGTGCCGTATTTGCGGGCCTGGTGCTGAACGACTTTCTCGCCGATGCGGGTAAATCCGGCATTTTTGGCCAAAAATGGAATGTAACGGTGCATGTCGCCATAAACCTCGATGCGTTCCACCACCTTGTGGCGATAGGCCTTGAGACCACAGTTGAAGTCGTGAAGATTTTTGATGCCGCTCACCTTGCGGGCGGTAGCGTTGAAAAGTTTTGTAGGGATGGTCTTGGAGAGCGGGTCATAGCGTTTTTTCTTCCATCCCGAAACGAGATCATATCCCTCATCTTTAATCATGTGGTAAAGCTCGGGAATCTCGTCGGGACTATCCTGAAGGTCGGCATCCATCGTGATGACCACATCACCTTTGGCACGACGGAAACCGGTGTTCAGAGCCGGTGATTTGCCATAGTTGCGTCGGAAGCTTACCCCCTTTACCGCCGGATTTTTACGCGCAAGATCGGTAATAACCTCCCAAGAACGGTCGGTAGACCCGTCATTGACAAAAATGATTTCATAACTGAAACCATGTTCATCCATCACGCGGCTAATCCACTGCTCGAGTTCGGGCAGCGATTCTTCTTCGTTATATAAAGGAACTATGACTGAAATGTCCATATGTGCAGTAGTAATCTGGTTTAAAAATTTTGATGAGTTTGCCGGCTGTTGCGGTCATAACCTTTCATTCTCACGAGCAATGACATGAGCATTGACAGTATCGATCCTGAAAAAATGCTCAGTAACTCAAGCTGTATTATTATTTCGCGAGCCGATGGATAGAGATGGAGGTCGCGCATGTTTTTCAACACGGTCAGCATTTCATCGGCGCGCGGAGTGTCGGCGTCAGAGTAAATGTCGATGAGTTTATCGACCTGTCGCAACACTATGTCCGGGTCAAGAAACCTGATGTAGACATACACAGCAACAGCCAGCACCAGTCCGGCTCCGGCAAAGGCGATGATGCCCTGGGTCCATAGCGCCGAAAACATCGTGAGACCGCGCTGCTCGACAAACGTCTTTCTCAAAAAACGATAGACCAAAAAAGGCACTCCAAACATCATAAGCGTCGATATGATGCCGACTGCTTCCACACGTTCGCCAATGATGACAAAGGCAAACATAATGCAGAAATACAGGCCAAGAAGCAGACCATTGTCGGCACCCCGGCGATAAATCGAGCGTTCATTTTGTTCCATCCCTGCAAAATTACGTTTTTTTTTTCATATACCCCCCGATTTTGAGTAATTATTTCCGATTAGTCAGCTTGTAAGCGGTTGACAAAATTATTTCTTGGAGGTATGAGTGAGCATGGTTAACAGGATATCGCAATCTCATTACTCATGATCACGAAGCCATGTTAATAGATATAATTGAGATTTGATATAAAAAAAGCCTCGGAAAGACTCAATTTTGACCGTTGAGACCGAGATGTAAAGTAGGCTCAGTTGTCCCTTAACATGAAGGATAGATAAGTAAGCGATAATAACCCCAATTTGGACTACTCGGGCTCGTCATATATAAACAACGGAGTTTCTTTTGTAAGAAGCCCCGTTGTTTGATTGCGGAGTGACCGAGATTCGAACTCGGGATACGCTTTTGGCGTATACACGCTTTCCAGGCGTGCCTCTTCAGCCACTCGAGCACCACTCCAGTAATTTGGGTGCAAAGTTAGTCATAATTTTTTGATTTTGCCAAATAAAACATATAAGTGACGTTAATAAACCGCCCGGCAGCCCAATAATGTCTTGCACGACTATCAAATAGGCCTTATGAGACGGAGAGGAGTAGCCCCAAATCTCAAATAAAGCCATATAAAACCGAAAAGATAAATTAAAATTGTCCAAAGTTTTGATAATTCAAAAAAACGCATTAACTTTGCATCCGCAATGCCCAGGTGGCGGAATGGTAGACGCGCTCGTTTCAGGTGCGAGTGCTGCGAGGCGTGCAGGTTCGAGTCCTGTTCTG
>JAIDNJ010000149.1 GCA_029063895.1 Muribaculaceae bacterium
GTGTCGAGTTCGTTGAAGTAGCTGACGCGCAGGGCCAGATAGGTGTTGGCAAAGAGTTTGACGGCCTCGGCCTCCTTCATGCCCATGAAGAGCGTGGGGATGTCCTGTTTGATGGCTCCCTGTCGGAGAAGGGTAGCAAACTCGGCGGCTTTGGTCTCGAGCCATGCTGCGTCGGTCAGCGACCGTATCGCCCGGTTTTCGTCGGCAAACTCGGGTTTGTCGATGATTTTTGGCACACCGGCAATGATGCGCGAGGGATAGAGATTGTCATACAGAGCCTTTGACTCGCGGAGAAACTCGGGAAAGAACAGCAGGTTGAGTTTTTTATAGCCGCGGGCGGCATAGCGGACATAGAGGCTGCGGCAGTAGCCGACAGGTATGGTCGACTTGATGACCATGACGGCCTCGGGGTTGACGCTCAGGACGAGATCGATGACGTCCTCGATGCAGTGAGTGTCAAAATAGTTTTTGACCGGGTCATAGTTGGTCGGAGCGGCGATCACTACATAGTCGGCAGCACGGTAGGCCCCGGCACCGTCAAGCGTAGCCTTCAGGTCAAGCGGTTTCTCGGCGAGATAACGTTCGATATACTCATCCTGAATTGGCGACTTTTTTGCATTGATCAAGTCTACTTTTTCAGGAATGACATCAACGGCGGTGACGCGGTTGTGCTGGGCAAGGAGGGTGGCAATCGACAGGCCAACGTAACCGGTGCCGGCGACTGCGATATTATATTTATTTTTCACAATGATTTAAAATATCAATATAAGGGCACTCTCTATCTACCGCTAGTGATTTCACGGTAGAAGCTATTGGTAGCTGTCTTAGCTATAATGGCGTTTGATATGATGGTTTTATAACCGACAGCTACTTTGGGCGTGAGATATCTAAACCCGGCGGTGAGGAGTTGGTTAAGCGCTATCAATTCTCGGATGTCGGTTGGGAGGTTTTCAAAATAGTGGAGGTTTTGGTAGAGTAACTCCTTTTTATATTTATCTTGATCTCCAAAGACATATGTGCTGAGTCGTGAGTTGAGAAGTATCGTGACCTGATTGATCTGGTCGTAGGCCGATTGGGGTTTGCATTGATTTTCAAACCAATTGTCGAGGCATAGACAATTCCAGGTCAACGGTTTGTCAAGAAAAGCAGGGATTCGCTTGCTGATTCGAGTATCAATACCTCGGTATAGGGTATATTCGTCAACGGTCTTGTCTCCACGAATTCTTGCTTCAAATGCTTCCAAAACATGTTTATTGAGGACTTTTGTATCGGCCGGTATTGAATAACCTATGCGATGGGCCATATCATAAGCATATTCACTCATTATCTTTTGTGCAGGTGACATGGTCGGGAATAGAGTTTCGAGCTTTTTAACAACCGATTTTGCTGTCTTACGGATATGTTTCCATTCAGCCGTAGGACGAAACCCGGGTATAAAAGCTCCTAAATCGCTCCCCATTCTAACCATCATAGATACATAGGACTCCACTTCTATCTGGTCATTAAAGTTGACCAAATCAATATCGGGTAATTGTGCTACCTTTGTCTCCATTTAATTTACTGTGGTCATATAATACTCATACTCATCCTTGACAATATGCTGCATTTTTGATGTTACGTCAAGAGTAGCGAGCGTATTATAATTTTGTTTCAGCAGGTTTGTATCGTCTGATATTATAGCCAAAATCAGATTATTTGCCAACTTAGTCCATTCGTTTGTAACTGAATCTTTTACTTTGTCATAGCGTTCTTTTGCCGCTATTGCCGCGTCTTCATATCCGGTAATGATACTGGTTGCATAAAGCAATACCTGCAGTCGTGCATCAAGTTTACGGTTATTGAGCCTGACGACCTCCATACGACCTCTAAAAACGGCAAGTTTTGCGGCAAGCGGTGTCGGGAGAGCCTCATTTCTATTAAAATACCTCAACGCCTTCAACAAATTTGGTAAAAAGGCATCAATCTGGTCATTTGCTCGTGTTGAATTTCGTGAGAATTCAAGGACACGGACGTCTGAAACCTTAACATTAAAAGCGATTGTTCCGACATTATTAAATATCTGGAGAACAATATTACCTGTTTTACTTTTGGCATTGGGCATGTATGTGCCAACGAGACCGGGGAAATCACCTTTGACAACTTCCACAAGATCGCCATCCTCCAATTCTATATCGTCCAGAGAGAAATAAGGCAGACAGTTTTTGTAAGCACGGGCTATATTTTTAAAGTTTGCCATTGTCTTGTCATCGACTATTGCATATCGTTCAGCATTTCCGCGATCGATAAGAAATGAAAAACCGTTGACCTGACGGCAAAGCTCCTTTATATCGTCCAATATGCCGTAGAGAAACACATAATGAAATGTCAATTTGGCTGTTTTAAATCGAATCTCACCACCTTTTTCCTCCTTGACGACATAAGTTGGGGCAAAGAGTTCGAGATTTTTATCATTACGTTCGTTAAACTTATCTACTGTCTTTTGGGCAGTAGAATGGAACGAACCACCAATGTGATTCAGCACATACCAAGACGGCGATTGGAAAGATTGCGAAGAAGACATCTTTGACTTTAAGATGTTCTTTTAGTTAGCCCAGCAGAAAGCAAACCGCTACAAATCAATCGATTGTAAAGTTTACCTTGCTGAACTTCCGAAAAGTTCGTCACATTTACAGCGACTTTGTTTTTACTTACTCTTCCTAAGAGTACTTAAAATTTATATCTAATTATATTTCAGGTAATTCACAACAGGATAATAAGATTTAGTCAAACAAAATACGTAAATAATCACTTACTGCCATTTGATAATCAAACCAATACAATTTGGATTAGTACTTATTTGACTTATGTTTATTTGGCTGTTACAAAAAAATTGACTAATTTTGCATAGAAATACTTCTTTAATCTAAGTACTCTTAGGAAGAGAGCGTGAATTTTGGTTGACTATAATACCACGAGCAATACTCAAATCATAACGATATATTACAAAACCGAAATAATTTCACGATTGGCCGAATCTATTATGGAATTATCAAGTTCAGCAAGATAAATTTTAGTTGTTTTTTCGGAGTCGTGTCCCATTCCTTGGCTTATCACACTTATTGCAACACCCTGGGACCTCGCCAACGATGCCCACGAATGACGTGCCGTATATAATGTCAGGTTCATTTTCAAACCGACACGCCCGGCAATCTCTTTTAAATTACGATTAATTTTGGATGCCTGATTTCTATATGCATTCAGTTGATTTATATTGGGCTTTGTGAGAATCGGGAGGAGATATTGAGTCGGATTTTCAGGATACTTGTTGATGATAGCTTGCATCTCGGGCAACCATTCAATTACAAGCCGTTGTCCGGTTTTGCTACGTCTATATATTATGTAACCGTCCACAAGGTCTCTTTTGCGTAAAAATGCCATATCTACAATACTCATTCCTCTCATCATAAGACTTAGCATAAACATGTCGCGAGCATAGTCGAGCCCAGGCTCTTTAGTTAACTCAAGGTCTTTTATTTTACGTAAGATTTGAACGGAAACTGCTCGCTTTTCAGTTTTGTCAACGCCTTTATAGACATGACGGAACGGATTGCAATCTTGAATATATCCTGATTCGACCGCCCGATTATAGGTTGCCCGAAGCGGTCTTATATAAAAAGATGAAGTATTGGGGCTGACACCTCTATTATATAACCATGTTTCATATGATTCAATCAGTCGGGGGGTTATTTGATATAATAAAATATCATTCCCCTCCCCTACTTCAAAAAGAAATGCTTTAAATCGTCTAAGAGATGCCTTATATATTTCAGCGGTGCGGTGTTGTTGACGACAATTCTTTTCGGCAATCAACTTTTGCATGAAGTTTGAGAGCTTTCCTTCATTTTGATATCGTTTAAACTCATCTATTATATCACCGGCAGTATAATCTAAGCCATCATGTTCAAATTGATGTATAATGCGGGTTAACTGTTCTATATCCCATCTGATTTTTTGACGGATAGCCGACAGGCTATCAACTCGCTTAGAACCGTCGGGCATTGTCATGACCATAGATTTTTCACTATTCCACTCTTCAGAAAAAATAAAATACCTGGTAAATAACAGCTTTACCGTTCGCGCATGGGTAATTTGAAAATAAACAGTACCTTCCCGTCCACTAACTGTCGACGGACGAAACTTAACTTTTATCGAAGCCATTTGTTTTGTATTTACATTTCTAATTGATTATAAAAATAGTAAAAACGCCACTTCAATCGCTCCGTTAACCTGATTATCGTCTGAATAGTGTTACACTGATTTATTATGTTGCTGACTACTATTTATTTAAAGCTCCGTGTTTTTCCCATCAAATTTTCTCGTATGTTTTTACATGATGTAACCTACGACACCTATTGTATCGACAGGTATCAATTGATTGTTATCAAGGACGAGAGTGGATGTCGACTCGTCTACTTTTTTTATATGGCCGGTGACGGTAGTGTAAGACCCTCCCGATTTTGCTATATCGGGACAAAAGTAGGTGATTGAGACCTGAAGATGATGTTCAATCGCATAGGTAAGCCTACGTGAGATGCGGTCCTGTTCCTCGGGAGTCAGTTCTATTTTTTCAGTAGTGAGACGGGCTGTTTCAGCGATAGCCTCGTCGTGACCGGTGAGAGCTGAAAACGGTGCAAACTGAGCCGCTCTCGCCGCCATAGGCATCGGCCGACGTGTTTCGCTCTGATGATGAGGAAGATTGATTATATCGTCATATCTATTCATGATGACCTCCAATCTGGCGGTTGCGATCGCGCTGAGTGGCTCCGTCGGTAAAGTTCAGCCCCTTGAGAATCGCATTTTTGCCATATATCTTTTTTATTTTTAAAATAGCTTCCTGACGACGGCGCTCTTTTGACATTTCGGTTTCCAACGCCTGTCGTTGCTGTTTGAGCTTTTCATAATCGGTAAAGAGGTCAAGCTGTTCTCCAGCATATTCAGTCCTCATCATCCGTTCGTTAATAAGGTTATTAATGGATAGAGACAGTCTCCTGACAAGTAAATCGGGATTGATAATCCTGTCAAAAAGCTGGACTACTTTATCAATAATTATTTTAGACGAAGATGTAGGTTGCTCCATATTGATAGTTCCGTGGGCATGGACCGGCACAAGTCGCCCGTAATGGTCAGTTTTTATAGGCCCTTTGTATTTTGCCCGGATAGTTGGATTGGTCAATGACTCTACATCATATCCAACCGTGAGTACTATCTGATTAGTCACCACATGGCGGTCAATGAGGTCAAGCGAAACACTGTCGGCCATCTCCATAACAACGTTACGGGCGCGTGGAACAGTATAGGCCGACTGGAGAACCTGACCGCTGCATATGCTTTTGGCTTCGGGCCGGTATGATTTTACAAGATCCATTGTCACCGGTTCCCATCCCCAAGCATGGTCGATGAGCAGCTCTGCGTTTATTCCGAAGAGTTCATATAAAATGTTTTCGTTGTCGACCGAACATCGAGCGACATCGCCCATCGTGAACATTCCATATCGGGCCAGTTTACGAGCGATGCCATGTCCCACACGCCAGAAATCGGTAAGAGGCATGTGGTCCCACAACTGGCGGCGGTAACTCATCTCGTCAAGTTCGGCAATACGGACTCCATCTTTATCGGCAGGCATCTTTTTGGCGACAATGTCCATTGCAATTTTACATAGATACATGTTTGTACCGATACCGGCCGTCGCTGTTATACCGGTCTCGGCAAGAACCTCTCGTATAATAGTCCGAGCCAATTCATGAGGTGTCATCCTGTAGGTTTTAAGGTAGGATGTCACGTCCATAAATACCTCATCAATTGAATAGACATGAATGTCTTCAGGAGCGATATAGCGCAGATATACGTTGTAGATGCGGGTGCTGTATTCAATGTAATGAGCCATGCGCGGAGGTGCGACGATGTAATCTATCGCCACCTCGGGATTGGCATCGATAACCGCTTTTGAAAAGGATCGTCCTTGGCGACCGCGGTTTGAATTAGCGGCCCTTACTTTTTGAATGACTTCAAACAGGCGCGGACGTCCCCCGGTGCCATAGACCTTTAAAGCCGGAGAAACTGCGAGACAGATAGTTTTTTCAGTGCGTGATTTATCAGCCACAACAAGGCATGTGTCAAGCGGGTCGAGTCCCCTCTCGATACACTCGACCGAAGCATAAAATGACTTCAAGTCGATAGCGATGTACTGACGTTGTTGCCGGTGTTTCATAATATGTTTTTCCTTCCAAGACAGGTTTTATGATTCAAAATTACACATAATTTTTGAATCGGGCAAGAACAAATTATGTCAAAATTGACACGCAGATCAAACAAACAAGTACGAAATTATCTTAAATACCTGAGGAATCCTCTTTTAGGTGTTGAATAATTTGGTTTCTTCCGAGGGGTGGCGTTTATTCCCATTAGTTTCGCAGCATTAAATTAATCAAAATCAGCTCTTTTAGGAATGTTTTGCCGAATTAGTTTATTAGTGTATTTCTCGAGGCCTTTCCGCCATGATGCGTAATGATCTGCAAAAGTATACGACCACACATTTTAATGCCTCGGTAATAAGTCTATGATTGGCGAACTCGAATTCATTATCAGTTGTGATTGTCAGAATGCCTTCGGTGCTATATGCCAAAAGCTGTCCGCTTACAGCCGGAGCTTACTCATTGGCTTTCTTGCAGTGTTTAAGCCGATGAATAATTACATATACGGTTGAGCGTTACACAAAAACAAGAATAGCCATAAATACTTTTTTATATAATCTGGTCCATTACCCAATCACAAGAACGTTTTATTGACTTGAGATGGCCTTACCGTTGACGGAGATAAAGATAGAGTGATCATCCGGTCTCCATATATTCCTTAACCCACTTATAAATAGGTGTATGACTACCTCTGATACCTCACAGTTTTATGTCTCAGGAAATTTGTTTTGGAGACCATTGGTTCACTCTAATAAGCTGCATACATTAAAATTTGACATTAGCGGATATGCTGGTGGTTTTATGATACACTCCTGACGTTCCATGACCATTTCATGAGCATCGTGGGCATATCCACGACGTTGATTGCGATTTCATTTCAATTCACGATAAAACGTTAATTTATGCATGATTAAAGCCTTAGTAATAAAATCAATAGACTTACCGCATTGTTTATACGTAAAAATTTGAGACCTCTGTATCGAGATTAAATATTAATTAGTTAATCTTAGTAAGACTTCGGTCTTTTTTTGTATTGCTTGTTTTTATATTAAATAGCTTTGTTAATTATCATATTACCGTACTAAAATCTTCCGGGCTCGGTTGTTGATGCGGACAATATATATGCCTTTGCTGTTAATTTTGATTGTCAGGTCGGTGGTGTTGGCCGGTGTTTGTGGGCGAACGGTCATTCCGGTGATGGTGTAGATGCCGACAGCGTCTTTTATGTCAAGGTTGGTTATGACTATCGAGCCGGGCATCGTTCTCACTATTGGCCCATTGTCGCTCTCGACATCGCTGATCGAGGTCTTTATCGGGTCGACAACGCTGATCTTGCACGCATCAGCTTTATTGTCGACAGTCAGCCAGATAAAAGCCTCCCCTTTTGCTATTCCCGAGACAACTCCGTCGCTGCTAACAGTAGCGATTCTCTCGTTTGAGGACCGCCATTCCACGATCTCATAATCGGCATCATCTGGCTCGGTCACAAACGTCAACCGCTTGCTTTCACCTGTCTCCAGTTCTATCTCTGTTTCTGATATCCGGATGCTTTCAAGCGTTATCGTTCCAGGTACAACATTTACAATGCATACGGCTGTCTGGCTACCGCATCGGGCCGTTACCATCGCCTCCCCTTCTCCGATTGCAGTGACATCGCCCGTGGGCGATACTATGGCGACCTCGTCGTTATCCGAACTCCATACAACCGTCTTGTCGGTCGCATTGTCAGGCTTGATTGTCACTTGCAAGGTAATATTCTTTCCGGGAGTGAGTTCGACTTCAGTTTCTGACAAAACTATTTCAGTTACCTCAATCGGGTTTACTATCAGGCGACACGACGCTGTTTTATCGCCCGACGATGCTGTTATATTGACCGAACCCGGCTTGATAGCGGTTACCACTCCGTTATTGTCTACCGTAGCCACATCTGTGTCACTACTGCTCCATTTTATTGTCTTGTCGGTCGCATTGTCGGGCCTGACCTCGGCTTTTAGCTGTCCTGTATCGCCACATTTCAATACGAGGGCCGACGGGGCAACGGTGATGGTCTCCACCGCGATTATCGAGCTCTTCACTGTTACATTGCATTCAGCCTTTTTATCGCCAACCGATGCTGTAATGGTTGCCGAGCCCTCTCCTACCGCTTTTACTGTTCCATTGGTGACAGTCGCGACAGTCTCATCTGATGTCGCCCACATGACTGTCGGGTCTGTCGCATCCGCAGGCGATATCGTTACAGTCAAAATTGTCTCCTCCCCTGTGGTCAAAGTAACTGCTGACTCCGACAACGATATGCTTTCAACAGCAATTACATTTCTTGTCACATAGACTTTACACTCGGCTGTAAGCTCGCCGCATTTTGCGGTTACTGTAGTTTCACCTGCCGACACTGCCGTCAGTAAACCATCGGCGGTTATTGTTGCTACATTGGTATCGGTAACCGACCATTCTACCGCAAATTCTCCACTTTCAGGCAGTACAGTAGCCTTCAGCTGTTTTGTCTCGCCAATAAGTAATGAGACCGACGTCAGTTCCAGTGTCAGTGACTGCGGTTTTATCGGTTCCACTGTCACTCTACATTCAGCCTTTTTATCTCCGACCGATGCAGTGATGGTCGCCGATCCCTCTCCTACCGCTTTTACTGTTCCATTGGTGACAGTCGCGACAGTCTCATCAGATGTCGCCCACATGACTGTGGGGTCTGTCGCATCCGCGGGCGATATTGTCACGGTTAAAACGGTCTCCTCGCCTGCGGTCAATGTAACTGCTGACTCCGACAACGATATGCTTTCAACAGCAATTGTATTTCTTGTCACATAGACTTTACACCCGGCTGTAAGCTCCCCGCATTTTGCGGTTACTGTAGTTTCACCTGCCGACACTGCCGTCAGTAAACCATCGGCGGTGATTGTCGCTACATTGGTATCGGCAACCGACCATTCTACAGTGAAATCTCCATCCTCGGGAAGTATAGTAGCCTTCAGCTGTTTTGTCTCGCCGGTGAGGACTGAGACCGAGCTCTGTTCCAACGTTAGTGATTCAGGTTTCAGTAGCTCGACTGTCACTCGGCAGGTCACAGCTACATTGCCACTCTTTGCCGTAATAACAGCTTCGCCGGCACCGATCGCTGTAACCAGACCATTTTCATCTACTGTAGCTATCTCCTCGTCGGAACTACTCCACTCTATCTGCACGTCTTTTGCGTTATCCGGTTCGATACTGACTGAAAGCTGTGCTGTTCTTCCGGTTGTCATGGTCAACGAACTGGCCGACAGGGTCAGCGATGACACCTCGGGCAACGTCACCCTCACCTTGCACTCATTTGAACGTATTCCCTTTGAATAGGCTCTTATCTTGGTCTCTCCAACTCTCAGGGCCTTCACGGTATTGTCTCTGACCGAAACTACTTCCTCATTATCAATCAACCATTCAAATGTCTTGTCTGTAACATCTGACGGTGTCATCACGAGGGTGACTTCGCCATCCTGCCCAACGGTCAGATCAAGTATTTCAGGCGCGAGGGTCATTGAAACAAGTGTCACCGGCTTGACCGGTATTTTAACCGTCCGGTAGTCACCTCCGGCTCTCGCCGTCACACTCACCTCGCCTTCTGAATGGCATGTAAGCAACCCTTCTGCCGTAACAGTTGCAACAGACTCATTGTCAGTCTCCCATGTTACCGTTTGGTCTGTGGCGTTTTCCGGTATAATGACCGCTGTCAGCTGATAGCTTCTTCCTATATAATAGACGCCGGTCGCACTGATTCCTTTTATTTGGATATCGGTCACTGCTATGACTGTCACTGTCACATTGCAGGTTGCTGTCAGGTCACCAGATTTTGCCGTAATAACCGCCTCGCCACGGCCTACGGCTGTCAAATTTCCGTTTTCATCTACCTTAACGACCCCTTCATCCGAGCTCTCCCAGCTTACAGTGGCTTGTCCGGATTCGTCCGATGTAACTGTCGCCTGAAGTTGGATCTCGTCCCCAACCTGCATCGTAACTGACTCTCGATCCAGTACAATCGAAGCCGATATCTCAGGTTCTGACACCATGGCCACAAACGGACTTGCAACTCCGGATTTCCAATCAAAATACTCCTCATACTTACTCAATGATTCTTCTGGAACATGAATTTTGACATTTTCATTTACCTGAAATGTTCCGTCTGAACTTGACTGTATTGGGACACTATAAAACAAATCATTTGGAAATATAGTCGGATCCGAACTCTTTATATAAATATCAGTAATTGAATTCACACTACCAAAGATACGGCCACCTACATTAGTAACTCCAATAGGGATAGTTAATAATTCCAATGAATTACAATTGTAGAAAACATTACTTTCAATTGATTGGACAGACTCCGGTATTTCTATATTTCTTAAATTTTTACAACCACTGAACAATCCTTCTGACAATGAGGTCAACGCATTACTCAATACAAGCGTTTCCAATGACGTGCAATTATAAAAAGTTCTACTCTCTATTGCAGTAACTGAATTAGGTATGACTACGGAACGTAGACATGTACAAAATCGGAAACATGATTTGATTTCGATAAGTCTATATGTTTCATCTTCATAAGTTATAAATTCGGGAATAACCAGATCTATGTCTGAATATGAGTCCTTGTTATCATACCACAATCGTTCCGAATCAATAGCAGCGGTGCCACTGGTTGTATCAAGTATAACCTGTATCGGTAGTCCCGACATATCCACCACGATTGTCTTTTCTGCAGCTTGCGCAGCAACGGAACTGAATAGCGCTATTAACAAGGAAATAACGATACTATGAGATAGACGATAGATTGTTTTCATGGTGGTTGGTATTATTGGGTTTATTACGGGTTATGCGCCAAATATTTGACTACCCAAATGTAAGAATTTTAGCCATATTAAGCAATTTTAATTAAATTATTTAATTATTTTTAATAACTGTAACCGATTATGCGACAATCAAAACAGTTTTGTAACTACATTCTAACTTTCAGTTCCAACTCATTTACCTCATATACTATGTCAAGATATAACTATCAGAAAGGTATCAGCTCACCGACCAATATGAACACATCCTTGTTCTTTTAATAAACTGACATATCATATCCAATCACTATCACTGCACACTTTTCATATATGACTCTCCACGATTCATAGATAACTTCATGATAAGATATAAAAAAATTCACGCCCCCCGCAAGCTTTCGCTCATCGGGGGCGTGATTGATAGGGGGCGGTTACCTACTCTCCCACTTTCGCAGTACCATCGGCGT
>JAIDNJ010000015.1 GCA_029063895.1 Muribaculaceae bacterium
CGCGATTTATTCTCGTTATAATATGACAACCAGTCAAAGAGTTCACTGTTGCGGCTTAGAGCGGCCTCGGCATGGGGAAGAGCCTGGTCATAATCGCGCATCGACAGATAGGGACGGGCAAGACCGGCCTCAACAGCTGCGCGGCTCGGGTGAATGATTGTCATCGAGTTTTCAGGCACACCAAGCTCAATAGCCTTGTTATAGTCAGAGATAATCTGGTCATAAACCTCCTTGACGGTTCCCTGATGCCAGGGCGAACCGAGACCGCCGCTGTAAATCAGAGGCACACCGGGAGTTGTCTCGGCATTGGTAGGATCGTAGGCGTTGGCATAGTAGTTTACCTCATAGAAAAGGATAAACGCGCGTATAGCATAGCAATAGGCCATCACTTCGTTTTTCTGAGCCTCGGTAGCCTCGGTTGTTGTCGGAGCAGCCTCGATGATGGTGTTGGCGATACCGATGATACCATATCCATTATCAAACACACCCTCAGTCGACGAGTTGAGCTCGCAGCGATCGCGGTTTTCTTTCCACATATAGTGGGCTGTATTCAGGTTATCCTGATTGCGGCAGTTGTTGACCCCAATAAACCTATCATTTAAAAGATATTGGTCCTGAGTCGAGTAAATATAGTTGGCACTATACTCGTTGCGGAGGAAAGCCTCATAGTCGGCAAGTGTCTCGGGAATACGCATTCCCTTGGGCATCACATCGATGTAACTGTCACATGAAGTGAACAGAGTGGCGACAGTGAGAAGCGCGGTATAAATATATTTTTTCATTTTCAATGATTTCGATAATGATTAGAAATTAAGATTGAGCGACATCATGTAGTTGGGTTTATTGTAACCGCCGAGAGCATATTTCATCTGTTTTGATTTGGCAAATGTAGCTACATTTTCAACGCCGAACATCACGCGGGCACCCTGAGCATAGAATTTCGAGCAATATTTGCGCGGCAAGTTATAGGTGAGCGAGATATTGCGGATCTTCCAGTTACTTGCATCATATACGGCAGCTGATGACTGCTCAAAAAGTGACATATTGCAGTAGAAGTCGGGGTTCTCGTTTGAAATATAACGGGGGAAATTGGTAGATGCCTCGTCACCTGCTTTTTTCCAACGGTCATCGTATGTAAAGTAGGTTGAACGCTGTTTGTGACCGCCCTCAAAGAGGACAAGAGCTGAGAAAGTGAAGTCACGCCAGCGTAAATTAGTCGATACCGAACCGCTGTAAGTGGGTGTTGTGCTACCGAGATAAATGATGTCATCAAGATTGGTCGGAGTGTTCTGGGTGCAAAGGTTGCCCTCGGCATCATATACCTGAGGAAGACCGTCTTCTGAAAGTCCGGCCCACTCATAACCGTACATAGCAGTGAATGGAACACCCACACGTGGGAACGCCTGAGGCTGGTCAATCTGTAGGAAGTAAACGGGAGCCTCAACATTTACATAGTCGACATTAGAGTGATTGTAACCGAACACACCCTGAAGTGTCCATGACCAGTCGCGGGTTTGGATAACGGTTCCGCTGATATTTAGCTCGACACCACGGTTGGTCATCTCACCGTTATTGATGGTATTGGTGCTGAATCCCTGACCCTCAACCGAGATACCGTTTGACGAAGCAAGAAGGTCTTTACCTTTCTTGTTGTAATACTCGATAGAACCGTTGAGTCGATTGCTGAACATTGCAAAGTCAACACCGATGTTGGTTGTGATTGTCTTTTCCCAACGGAGAGTAGGGTTGGGACGTTAACTGATGTTACCCGAGATACCGCCTACACCGGGATGAGTGTTTATGCCGTAATAAGCTGTAAGATAGGGCCACTGGTTTTTGGCAATGTTACCGCCGATACCGTAAGAAGCACGGAGTTTAAGCATATTGACTTTATCCCAGTTGAAGAATTTCTCTTCGTCGATGCGCCACGCGGCACCAACCGACCAGATAGGTTTACCCTGATATTTTGAACCGGTACCGAAGAGGTTTGTACGGTCGGTGCGGATAGAACCGTTGAGCATATAGCGGTTTTTATAAGTATAGGCAGCGTTGGCATAGAACGAAATGAAACGGTTTGTCAACTCGTTGATGCTTGCAAAGTCGGCTGAAGAGATCCAGGGGCGACCGAAGATAGCACCGGCAAATGACTGAAGGGCTGTCTGATCAACAGTTGTCCAGGTGTTCATCTGGTCGTCATAGCCAAAGAGAGTGCTTGTCTCGCTGCGGGTTTTGTTGTGACGAAGCTCGAGACCGGCGATAGCTGTAACGTCGTGGTCTTCAGCAAAAGTTTTGTTAAAATCGAGCTGATTACGGAAGTTGTAGGCACGCTGGTCATTGAGGCCGCGGGAGTACATGTCGCCGTAGGGGAGGTTATATAAAGGAGTTTTCTGGTCGTTGGTCGACGAGAAATTGTTGATTCGGTTGCGGACATAGTAAGTCTCCTTCTCCTTAATCTGTTTTGTCTGGAAGTTACCGAACTCATATTGGAACTGAGTGGTAAATTTCAACCAATCGGTGATATTGAAGATAAGACGGGTATATACGCGGGTAAGAAGGTCAGATGTAATCTCGGGTGAACGGCCCAGCTCGTCCATCGGGTCGATATCCTCGCTGTAAAGTCCATATTTGTTAATAGCATCAAGACGCGATTTAGCAATACGGTCTTCCTGTTTGCTCACAAATGTAGAGCCGTCTTCATTATAGAAGCTCATATAAGGAGTAAAGGTATAGCCTGTTCCATTAGGAGAAGTACCGTCAAGATTATAATAGCTTGTCTCGGAATTGGTATAGATAACCGAAGCGCCAAGGTCAACAGTGAGCCATTTGGCAAGTTTCACCGAGTTACGGAGCGAAATGTCAAGATTCTGGCTGTTTGAATAGCGGTTGAACGGATTCTGCTTGTAATAAGCAACTGTACCTACAAAGCTGTTGACATCGTTGGCGGTCGAAATCGACACGTTGTAACGCTGAGTTGTAGCATTGCGCATCTGAATATCGTCGGTCTCGTCGTAGTAGCGGTAACCCTGCTTTGACCAGTTATCAAGCATCGAGTTAAGCTGCTGTTCGCTTATTAAGCCTGCATAACGCTGATAGATAGCCTTAGTATGAGGCGCGAGATTGCTTGAAGTCTTCAACAGGTTTTCAGCATAGGACTGAGCATTGGCTCCGCGGAAGTTGGGATTCTGACCCATCCAGTCGCGAACCTCGTCGATGAGCATGCGTGAATCGGCGGTAAAAGTTTTGTCACGTTTGTAGGGCTGAACGGTAAAGGTTACCGAACCGGCAACGTTGGTTGTACCCTTTTTAGCTTTCTTGGTGGTAATTACAATCACACCGTTGGCTGCGCGCGCACCATAAATAGAGGTAGCAGCGGCGTCTTTAAGCACGGTGATGCTCTCGATGTCGTCAACGTTGATGTCGGGAGTTCCATCCTGGAAAGCACCGCCGGCCCAACCTACGGTTGTACGCTCAACAGGGAAACCGTCTACTACATAAAGAGGCTGCGAAACACCCTGCATTGAGGTGATACCGCGGATCTTACCGTCAGTATAACCGGCAACGTGACCTTCGAGCATGTCGCTTACCGAGGTGATGTTCTGAGATTCGAGCTGGGCGCGGTCAACCTTGGCAAACGAACCGGTGGCGCGCTCTTTTGAGATTGTTTGATAACCGGTAACGACTACCTCGTTGAGAACCTCGCTGTTGGGTTCGAGTTCGATTTTGTAGTCTTTAGCAGCGGTCAGATTGATTCTTTTAAGTTTGTAACCGATAAAATATACCTCGATAGCGGGAGCGTTATCGGGCATTGTCAACGAGAAGTGACCGTTGATGTCGGTCATAACGGCGGCAACCGACTCGGTTTTGCTTGCGGGCACCTCTTTGACGGTCGCGCCGGGTAGAGGTTCGCCAAGTTCATCGAGAACGATACCTGAGATTGTCCTTGTCGCGGCGGCAGCCGATAAGGCGGCGGCTACTACCAGCACGGCCAGCGAGACCAGTCGGCGCGAAAGGAAAGTCATAAAACTTTTCATGATAACTTTGGTTTATTATTGTGAATTAATTAAAAATTTTCTATGTCACAAAGCTACAATTAAATAAAATATCACACAAGACCACCTGCTTACAACTGCGGAAAACCGGGCCGATTGCCGATTTTAAACCTTTACAATTGCAATAATACACATGCTGTCAAATAGTGCAAACA
>JAIDNJ010000150.1 GCA_029063895.1 Muribaculaceae bacterium
ATCTACACCAACGGGGTTAAATTGCTTATGCTCAAAAATATCACGGCCGACTCATTGGAATTGAATATCAAACAAGATGTATCTTTTGAAAAGTGCCGTATCGATTCTACCGATATACGCCTTGCAAGCAACTATGGCTCGAGCTGTATAATATCAGGCACAGACAGCAGCCTCGGCTTGACTCGCCTCACGACAATCGAACCGGTATATGTCACCAACGGTGTAGCATTTGAACATCTCACTCTCGTAGGCAATCAGGTTAAAGGCGATAAAAAGGCATACGCCAATCGTGAAGATATCCTCCGCGGCGGTCCGCTCATCCTTTTTGAAGGCAAAACGCCTCCAATCAAAATAGAGGAGAGCGAATACCCCTTTGGCGTCTATATCGACGGCCCGTTTGAGATTAAATAACTCTACCAACGGTATACAACCGCAACCGAGTCCATCTGGCCTGGAATGGGGGGAACAATTTTAGCGACCCTCACCATTCCGCCGGTGACAAGACCGGGCCAACGGTCGGCCACACTGATAGCGATGCGCCGCGCGACGGCCTCTATCAATAATGCGGGTTGGGCCATCTCAGCTTTGATTATTTCGACAATTTCGGCATAATTGACGGTCATATCCACCCGGTCGAGACGCGCCGCCTCAGTGAAATCGCAGTCGACATGCACGGTCACCTCAAAGCGGTTGCCCACTATCCTCTCCTGCTCCATCACTCCGTGAAAAGCGATCACCTTTAAATTGTTGACTTCAATAGTACCATTCATAACCTCATGTAATAATTAATGATTGCAAATGGCGGTGTGTCAAAATGACATGCCGCCCTGTTTATTCAGGTAGGACGCGAAGTATCGCGTCCCTACATTAGGGTGTCTTGCGAATATTCGTTTCCACTACGTGCCATAGGCTCGTCCATTCAATTATTCAAATTAGGCAGGACGCGAAGTATCGCGTCCTGCCTAATGAAATTTTGGCGATAGTGGCTTATTTTATTGCCGAAGGTTCGCCTGAAAGCATGCACCGTCGACCGCCAACCTTTTGCCGGCGCCCGCTGACTTGCATGCGCGAACTTCGGCGATAGTTGCATACAACTATTCCCACTCGATTGTGGCCGGTGGTTTTGACGAGATATCATAGCATACGCGATTGACTCCGCGCACCTTGTTGATGATATCGTTTGACACCTTGGCCATGAAATCATAGGGAAGATGAGCCCAGTCAGCCGTCATAGCATCGGTTGAGGTTACGGCACGGAGAGCAACGGCTCGCTCGTATGTGCGCTCGTCGCCCATGACTCCGACACTCTGAACCGGGAGAAGGATAACACCGGCCTGCCATACCTTGTCATAGAGGCCCCACTCGCGGAGTCCGTTGATAAAGATAGCATCGGCTTCCTGGAGCACGGCTACTTTCTCGGGAGTGATGTCACCGAGGATGCGCACCGCCAGTCCGGGACCGGGGAAAGGATGACGGGAAATGAGACGTTCGGGCATGCCGAGCTGACGTCCAACGGCACGAACCTCATCTTTAAACAGGAGTCGGAGCGGCTCGCATAGTTTGAGATTCATTTTCTCGGGAAGACCGCCCACGTTGTGATGGCTCTTGATGGTCGTACCGGTAATTGAGAGTGACTCGATGCAGTCGGGATAGATTGTACCCTGAGCAAGCCATTTTACATCGGTGAGTTTGTGAGCTTCCTCGTCAAAGACATCGACAAAGCCTTTACCGATAATCTTACGTTTCTTTTCGGGATCGGTGACACCGGCTAGTTCGCTGAAAAATTTCTTTGAGGCATCAACACCGATCACGTTAAGACCGAGACCTTCGTAGTCGCGCATAACGTCGTTAAATTCGTTTTTACGAAGCATTCCGTGATCAACGAAGATACAGGTGAGATTCTTGCCGATAGCACGATTGAGAAGCACGGCGGCAACCGACGAGTCGACACCACCGCTGAGGCCGAGCACAACCTTGTCGTCGCCAAGCTGCTCACGGAGAGCGGCGACTGTTGTCTCAATAAATGACTCGGCGTCCCAGTCACACTTGCTGTGACAAATATCTTTGACAAAGTTTGAGAGAAGCTTCACACCGTCGGTCGAGTGATAGACCTCGGGGTGGAACTGAACGCCCCATGTGGGCTCACCTTCGATTTTATAGGCTGCGTTTGTGACACTGTCGGTCGAGGCGACTGTTACAAACCCGGCAGGAACCGATGTGATTGTATCGCCGTGACTCATCCAAACCTGGCTGCCGACCTCGATGCCTTTGAAAAGAGGGTCTTCGGGAGCAATCCACGAGAGGTGAGCGCGACCATACTCGCGGCTGGGAGCGGGTTCGACACTTCCGCCCGAGCTAAAAGCCATGAACTGAGCGCCATAGCAGATACCGAGCACTGGGAAATGTTTTCTGATTTCTGTTAAATCAACTTTGAAAGCCTTCTCGTCATAAACCGAGAATGGCGAGCCTGAGAGAATCACACCGATAACCGACTCGTCGCCAAAAGGAAACTTGTTGTAAGGGAGAATCTCACAGTAGGTGTTAAGTTCCCTGACTCGGCGGCCTATAAGCTGAGTTGTCTGAGACCCGAAGTCAAGGATGATTATTTTTTCTTGCATAAAGATGACTGTTGGTTTTCTTCTGCAAAAATACTACAAAAGGTTGGATTATGAAAATAGCCGGAGCTTCAACCGGCAATTTTCTTTACAATTTGAGTATATATCCTTTCTTGGCTTCAGTACTGTCAAGAAATTTTTTCACGGCAATCGACACTACAGCCACGAGTGTCACCGGCAGGAAGTAGTGATAGGCACCCGACATCTCTATCGTAATGAATATTGCCGTCAACGGTGCGCCAATCACGCCCGCCATCACTCCGGCCATGCCCATGAGGGCAAAAATAGGCAACGGAATTTCGAGTCCGAAGCAAACCTGACATGTTGTCGCAAAAACAAATCCGGTCACGGCTCCCGCAAAAAGTGACGGAGTGAACTCACCGGCCACACCACCGCCCGACATTGTAGCTCCGTTGGCAAATCCCTTGAGTAACAGCACTCCTCCACCGAGAAGTATCATCATCACCGGAGTGAGTGTACCGCCATAAAACGGGAAATCAACGCCTATCGTTTCATTATGTCCGTTGATGAGAGCGATTATCGTATTATAACCCATACTGAACAATACAGGGAAGAGCATTACCATCACACCGACCGTAAGTCCCGACAATAGATTGGCCTTCCAACGGTTGGTCATTCCACCAAAATAGTGTTCGGCCTTGTCTTTACTAAATCCATAATAATATGAGTAAAGGCCACAGCACACACCCAGAAGAACACCAATCGCGAGCAACGACCAAGTAGGGAGTCCCGAATAATCAAAAGTGACATCAAACGACATGCCGGCAAGCATGAAGGCTACGATACCCGAGGTGAGACAGCATACCGCTAAAAGGATAACAGCCACACGCGTGACGGGATACTTGACAACCTCGGCGACATATAACAGACCTGCGACAGGAGCTGTAAAGACTCCGGCGATACCCGATCCCGCACCACAGGCGACAAACAACGTGCGATAATCACGGGGTATCACAAACCATCGTCCAAGATTGCTGCCGATAGCAGCCGACGCATAAGCGATTGGATTGTCGGGACCGGCCGAGCCACCCATACCCAGGGTCAATGTGTTGGCGATGATGGGGGCAATCATGAGTTTTGACGGCAAAGACCGCGGATGCTGCTGCAACTCGTTGATAAGAACCGGCACACCCTGATATATATTTATCTTGAGAATATATCTCACATAAATACCGGTGAGTAAAATACCGATGACCGGGAGAATCAACAGCCAAAAGTTTAGCGACCCGGCATGCATCGCCGGCCTTACAATAGCGGCGAGCCAGTTGATCAGATATTTCAGAATGTGAGCGGCACATCCGGCGACAAGACCAATCAACATGGCCACTATCGCCAGATAAATTTTATCGGATATATATCGGTTACGCCATCTACAGAACCTGACAGCACGCCCTATTGACATTTTTCTCATAAAACAATATATTGTTTCTCATTTTTCTTTAAAAACAACTAATGAATGGCAAAAGTTGAGAATAACCTGAATTTAAGCAGACAAACGTTAAACTGTGTTAACCGACCATATTTTTATATCACATCATTTCGTCATATCAAATTCAATGACTAATTTTGCATCAGTTTTTCATGGTATTAGATTTAAGGTAAAAAGATTATTCGTCGTGATGACGAGTAATTTTTTTTGCATTATATTCTCCCGGTCCCTGTAAAAACGGTCAATCTTTCTTTTTGATAACAATAACCGTAATTATTATACGGTTTTTAAGTTATTTGTTTGTAATTTTGCATTACAATACCAATCCTTAATTCCCTCCTGTCATCACAATGATAAAATTCAAACAATTACTGACATTTGCAGCCGCCCTGACAGTTTCAGCCGGAGCATTGGCCCAGCAGACTCCGCCGCTCGAAATGGCCTACCGCATCAAAAACGAAGCCTTCAACAACTCCAAAGCCGACTCACTCGCCCAGTTTATCACCGACTATCTCGGACCGCGTCTCGCCGCATCAGACCTGAAAGTACGTGCCGAGCAGCTCGTTGTGGACCGTCTCAAAGAGATGGGATATGACAACGCACACATCGAAAAAGCATCTGATTTTGAAAAAGGTGGCTGGGACAACAAGCGCAACTATGTTGCCATGACCGCCCCCTACTATACTGCCTTTGCCTCGACTCCCAAAGCGTGGTCGGGAAGCACCGACGGACTCGTCACCGGCGAGTGTGTGGTCGTTGACATCAACAATCCTGACGAACTCAAAAAGCACAGCGGCAAGCTCAAAGGAAAAATTATCCTTTTGCCGATATCGGGAAAATATGAATTGTCGTTCCGTCCTCAGGCGAGCCGATATACCGATGAGCAACTCAAAAACATGGAAGCCGACACCCGTCCCCGCTCGGGTGGTCGCCGACCGGCAACCGACCGTAAAGCCGCCGCACAGCGTCAGTATACGACCGACTCGATTTTACGCGCCGAGGGGGCGCTCGCTGTTATCGCCGGTGACGGTACATTTAACATTCCCGGTTCACGCGGTGTCAACTATAAAATAGGCAATCCCGAACCCCTTTGCCAAATCACGCTGCCTATCGAGGCCCACAACCGCATGGTGCGCCTTCTTAACAAAGGCCACAAAGTTGAAATGGAAATCGACATCCGCAATCAGTTTACCGACCGTCCAGTCATCAACAACGTCATCGCCGAGATTCCGGGAACCGATCCCAAACTCAAAAATGAGGTTGTCCTTATAGGCGCTCACCTCGACTCGTGGCACGGTGGTACAGGCGGTGCCGACGACGGGTCGGGATGCATCACAATGATGGAAGCGATGCGCATCCTCAAAGACCTTGACGTGAAACCGCGCCGCACAATCCGTCTCGCGCTTTGGGGTGGAGAAGAACAGGGTCTCTATGGTTCACGCGGTTATCGCGACACAAAACTTGTCGACCCTGAGACAGGCAAAGAGCTCCCCGGTTTCAAAGATTTTGCGTTGTATCTAAACATGGACTACAGCGCTGGCCGTTTCCGTGGCATCTATAACGAGGAAAATGACATGGCCAATCCGTTTTTTGAAGTATGGAGCAAACCGGTAGCCAATCTCGGTTTCGGCACAATCGCTCCGCGCCGTGTAGGCAGCACCGACCATGTGACATTTTCGGATAAAGGCCTACCCGCCTTCCAGTTCATTCAGGACGGACTCGACTATTTCCGCACCTATCACACGCTGGCCGACACCTACGAGCGACTCGTGACATCTGATCTTCAAGTCAACGCCTGTATCGCCGCGTGGCTCGCCTATTGCGCCGCAATGGATGACAACAGGATTCCCCTGAGAAAATAAAATACATATCTGTACAGGAACAAGGCGGTGAGTCTGTTTTGACCCATCGCCTTGTTATTTGTCGATGTCGGGACGTGCCTTTGGTACGTATTGACTGATTAGCAGCAATTTTGACACAGTACCTTGTTGTTCTTTGATGATATCAAGCCAATTGGTGGTGACACACAGTGATATGGTCACTGCATGTCATTAAAAATCTTTTGGCAGCAGAACGACTGTTTACCGTTTGATGACCGATAGCCCCCACAGGCCTTTTTCGACCTTGATGTCACGGGTGCTTCCGGTGCGAATACGGTTATAAGATTTGAGCTGTACCTCCTGCTCCTTTTCGCGTCCGTCGGGAAAACGGAGAAGGATATGATAGGTATAGTAATGGCCGTCGGGCACGCGACGGTTGCGGCTTACGCGGCGATAGCGGGTATGCTCTTTTGAATATTTACTGATGACCTCGGTTTTCTCGACAACAAGAGTCGAGTCATCGACCATGAAATAGTTGGATCCCAGAAACAGAAAATAAACAAGCGAGAACATTGCAAAGAGGTGGCACGCTCCGTTATAAATCATCGAACCGCTTTCGGTCAAAGATCTCCAACGGGGAGCAAGCACCGGGACAGTCACGGCAGCCACAACAGCCGCCGGCATCACGGGCACCCACCATTTAGTCAATGTGTTGCCATAGAAAGCGATGCCAATCCCCAGCAATATAAACGAGACCAACAACACTACAACCAATACAATCGTTCTCCAGTTTGCTCCTGATTTTGCCATAATCTATTCTTCAATTTAATTTGTAGTGCAAAGGTAGCGATTATCAACCGAAAAACTAACGTGTATTTACCGTTTTATAAAATAAAAAAGGTCACATCATCAACGACGTGACCTTTTTCCATCATTACAATCTTACAAATTTACCAATTAATTATGTATTAACGCGTAATAAACACGAATCATCATTAAAATTAATTATAACCAAGGTTCTGGACATAAAGACCCGGAACGTAATAGAGCTGGTTATAAGGGATTGGGTAGAATTCGTTCTTGCCGGCGGTGTAACGGGCTTCTTCGTAATACTGACCATATCTTACACCCTCATAAGAAGCGTTTTTCTCTTTTGCAAAGTAGGCATTGAGAACTTCAGAAGCCACACCCCAACGACGGAGGTCAAAGTAACGGCTGCTCTCCATCGCCATCTCGAGACGACGTTCCCAACGGAGACGCACGCGAGCATTCTCCTTTGATGTGAAGTCAGAAGCTGGATATTCGGCAATTTCACAGAAATCACTTGCATAGGCGATGTGCTTGTCGATAGAGTTGGCAGCACGACGACGGATGTCGTTGATAATCGTGCGAGCCTCCTCCATGCGGTCAAGCTCGATGAGAGCTTCGGCACGCATCAGCATGACATCGGTGTAACGGAATACGTAATCATTCATTGCAAAAGCCTGCCAAGAACCGTCAAATGTCTCACCGGCACTACGCTGGGGCACGTCCTTGAGCGAGGTGTAGAAACCGTAGGTGTTGGGAGTACGTGAATTATCCATAGTCATCATGTAGGCCTCCTCATATTTGTAGGGGAAGGTGGGCATACCTACAGTGTGGAACAAACGGGGATCCCATTTCTGAACGGCAGTTTCACCACTGAGAGGATAATCGTCGGTATTGTCATAATCGTCAAAGAGGGGAAGACCGTTTTTAGTCTTATAGGCGTTTACGAGGTCCTGTGAAGGTTTGTGGAAGTCCCATCCGCATGACCACATACCCCAGCAGCCATTCAACATGTTTGACCAGTTGGCACGACCAAAGCGGGTGTTATCCTCGGTATACTGAGAAGTTTGAACGGCAAACACCGATTCCGAGCTGTTTTTGTATTCGGGGAGGAAAATGTCGCCGAAGTCAGCGAGATAGTCATAGCGTGAGTTTTTAACCACCTCGGTATACTCAATAACTTTTTCCATGTAGTTGCGGTTGATGAAGTTGACGCCGGTGCTCTTTTCATAACCGTCCCCCCAGGCGATTGTAAGGTAGCACTTTGCCAGATAAGCGGCTGCAGCCACTTTGTTGGCACGACCGCCACCGTCAGTCACCTCCATGGGAAGAGCGTTATAGGCGAGCTCAAACTCGTTGATAACCTTGTTGAAAAGCTCCTCATAGGTAAACTGGTTGTTGGGAGTCTGCTCCTGAGAGTTGTTTTTGAACACTTCCTCATCAACCCAGGGAATCTGGCGGAACATGGTGAGAAGTTTGAAATAACTGTGACCACGGAGGAAATGAACTTCACCGCGACGCTGGTCGGCCGTTGTCTTGCCAAGTTTCTCATCGCCATACTCTTCAAGAGCGACAAGGGCACGGTTGCAACGCGAGATGTTGCAATACAGACGATACCAAAGTTCGTCGAGTTCACCCGGAGTTGAGGTCAGGGTTGTCCATATTTCCATAGGATGATAACCGGTATCGGTTGTACCGCCACCACCCTTGACACAGTCGTCAGACGAAAGGTCACCGTAGGGCCAGAGGTTGAACGGATAAGTATACCAGCAGTCACCGAGTGAGGCGTAAGCGGCGTTGACCATTTTATCGGGCTGTGAGTAGGCGAGTTCACCATCAACAACACCAGTCGGCGGTACATCGATAAAATCGTTGCACGAGGTCATTCCGAGAGCGGCAATAGCCAGAAGATATGATTTGAAGAATCGCATGATTATCTGATTTAAAGAACTTTAGAAATCAACTTGAACACCAAATGAGAATGAGGTCGGGATAGGATAAGCCCACCGTGGATTTTCAGGATCGGTACATGTGAGACTGCCGCTCTTGATTGTGAGCAGGTTCTGACCCGATACATAGACACGTGCACGACTCATGTGTAGTGCCGACAGGAGCTTGTGGTTGAATGAGTAACCAAGCTGGAGAGTGCGGAGTTTTGCATAAGAACCGTTCTCAACAAAGTAAGACGATGTGCGGCCTTCGTCACCCTGATTGTTAGTAGTCAGCATCGGGATAGTCGATTTTGTGTTTACATTGGGAAGCCATGCGTCAAGCACGCGTACACCCTTGTTGCTACCGGCATCGGTAACGCTCCAGAAGTCATTCTGGAATTTCTGGTCATTGTATACATCCTGTCCGAGAACACCCTGCCAGAACATCTGGAAGTCAAAGTTTTTGTAAGTGAGCTCGACATTGAGACCAAACGAGAGGTCGGGCACCGGATTGAAAATCCAAGTCTGGTCGTCGGGAGTGATTCGTCCGTCTCCGGTAATATCGGCATATTTCATACCACCGACACGGGCGTTATCCTGACCTGAAGCGCGTACTTCAGCCTCATTTTGGAAAAGACCGTCAAATACATAACCTACGATAGAGCCGTAGGGCTGTTTGGCCTGCACAAGATTCTCCTTGGTTGTGTGTACATAAGAACCGGTTGTGGTCGAGGGAAGGTATGTTACTCTATTACGGAAGAAGTCAAGATTGAGGTTTACACGGTAACCGAGACCACAGGCGAGGTCATCGCGCCAGCCGGCCTGGAATTCCATACCCCAGTTGCGGAGGCTCGGACCATTGAGCCAAGAAGCACCACCCTCACCGGTTGAACCGAGATAAGCCGGAATGATAAGCATGTCTTTTACATCCTTGATATAGGCATCGAGAGAACCGGTCAGACGGTTGCCGAACAAGCCGAAGTCAACACCGGCATTGTACTGGATTGTGGTTTCCCACTTGAGATTGGGGTTGGCTGTCTGGCTTGCGTAGTAACCCGAGGGGAAGATACCGCTCTGCTGGAGCAGGAGGTCATAGGCGGTTGAAGTCACGCGATCGTTACCATAGTCGGCGACGTAAAGAGCATAGCGTGCGGTGTTTGATATAGCCTGGTTACCGGTCTTACCCCAAGAAGCACGGATTTTGAGGTCATCGAGCCATTTTTTCTGAATATTCTCGGAGAGACGATAACCGAGAGTTGCAGCGGGGAAAGTACCGTAACGGTTGTTTGAACCAAATCGTGACGAACCGTCGTGACGGATTGTGAACGAAGCGAGGAGAAGATTTTTCCAGTTATAGTCAATCTTACCGAAGAATGACATCAGCGCGTAGGCCGAACGGTTACCGGTAGCGCGTTCAACACCTGACGAGGCATCGGGATACATATAATCGGGTGTCTCGATATCATAGTTTTCATTGTAGCCCGAGAAGTCGATGCGGCTCTGACGGAACATTTCCATACCGGCGAGCACTACAAAGTTATGATCCTCTTTGAGGGTGAAGTTATAGTTGGCAGTATTGGTCCATGTCCATTTTGAATCATTGGCTTGAGAGAGGGTGGTCGAGTTGGTATCGTTATTTACAATATCGCTGTGGAATGTATAATTGTAGCTGTGGATAAAGGCAGCATCATAGTCAAGACCGAAGTTAGAGCGGAGGAGAAGACCTTTTACAGGTGTAACGTCAACGTATGCGTTACCGAAAAGGCGCCAGATTTTAAGAGCGTTATCGCGGTTGAACGCAAGTTCGCGGAGAGGGTTCTGACGGTCGGCCATACTTCCGACAGGACCGGCATAGGTTGTTCCGTCCACTTCAAATACAGGAACCGAAGATGGCATCTTGAGGGCATTTTCAAGAGGCTGGCAGTCGACCTGGCTTGTGTGGGTGAGGGTGAAGTTTTCACCTACCGATACAACCGGAGAGATTTTGAACGATGTATTGATACGAGCCGAGATATTCTCAAAATTGGTATATTTCAAGATACCGTCCGATTTACGATAACCGATAGAGAAGAGTGCGGTGCTTTTCTCTGTCGCACTTGAAACAGACGCATCATAGTTTTGAGAGAAACCTGTGCGAGAGATAGATTTGAGCCAGTCGGTATCAGACAGCATCATTGTGCGTTTGGCATTGATGAATCCGTCATAACGACCATTGACGGTATATGAGTTGTATTTGCCTGTTGCTATGTCATAAACACTGATGGGATAACCTGTCGAGGCATTGAGGTTGAGACCATAGCTTGAAGCATAAGCAACGGGATCGAGACCGTCGTTGAGAGCGGCCTGAGCCATTGCGGTAGCATACTGAGGAGTATCCATCAGCTTCATTTTTGACTGTGCAGAATAGAACTGAGCGCTAAGGTTGGCCGAGAAGCTCACATTGATTTTGTTATTCTCGCCGGCTTTACCTTTCTTTGTCGTAATGATGATTACACCGTTGGCAGCTCGAGAACCGTAAATTGAAGCCGAGGCAGCGTCTTTGAGCACCTGCATGCTTTCAATATCGTTCATGTTAAGAGAGTTGAGCGATGCTGTGGTAGGAACGCCGTCGATTACAAACAGCGGGTCCTGAGAAGCATTGAATGAACCGATACCACGGATGCGCACAGACCCGGTGCCGCTGGGCGAACCGTTACCTGTTACCGTCATACCCGGTACTTTACCCTGAAGAGCGCGCATGGGGTCGGTATCAGATGTTGTCTCGAAAGTTTTTGTCGAAACAACCGATACAGAACCTGTAAGGTCGGCTTTCTTCATTGTCTGATAACCGACGACAACAACCTCGTCGAGGAGCTCGGCATCCTCTTCAAGTTTAATCATCATTTCAGTTGCAGCCTTGAGAGTCAAAGGGCGATAACCGATGTAAGAAATTGTAATACTTGAACCTTCGGGTACGGTTAGAGTGAAATTACCGTCGATGTCGGTTACGACTCCCACATTGGCATCAACATCGGAAACTACACGAGCGCCGATGAGGGGTTCATCGTCAACAACCGAGAGAACGGTCCCGTGCACAGTAATGTTCTGTGCCTGCATTGCAACTGCCATTACAAAAAGCATGATTGCGGTTAGGATTGATCTTTTCATGTTATTTATTTGGTGTTGGTGTTAAATCTGCCGCAAAATTATTAAAGGTTTAGATGTCAGCAATTTCAATTATGTTGCATCGGCTATAAATAATCGGTAGGTGCAACATTTTTGTTATACGATGGCATTATTTTAATAGAAAAGGCCCGACACTCCAAAATGCCGGGCCTTGAAATCGTAAAAAAAGTTGTCAGTGTCCCATCCGTTCCCTCAACTCGGACGGTGTCTCGCCATAGAAATCGCGGTAACATTTGGTGAAATAGGCCGGAGTGGTGAAACCGACCTCATAGGCTATCTCGCTTATGGTGGCATTGGTTGTTGTCAGCATGTGGCGGGCCTGCTGGAGTCGCAGGCGACGGATAAGCTCGACAGGCGAATAATTGGTGAGAGCCTTTATTTTGCGGTAAAACTGAGAGCGTCCCAAGCCCATTTTAGAAGCGAGATTGTCGACATTTATATCGGAGTTGCTCATCTCGGCCTTGAAAATGGTCAGGAAACGGTCATAGAAATCACTGTCGAGATCATTCCGGGGCAAATCTCGACGCTGAGATTCCTCCCCTTTGTCGGTTGATGACGGCTTAAACGCCTTATTCCCTTCGAGCCAAAGATTTTTGATGCGTTTGTGATTGTCAATCAAACTCTGGATTCGAGCCTTCAGGACTTCGTTGGAGAACGGTTTTGACATATATCCGTCGGCTCCGCTGCGATAGCCCTGAACACGTTGCTCGTCCATTGAACAAGCAGTCAGCATCAACACCGGAATATGACTTGTCGATACCTCATCTTTTATTAGGCGACAACACTCGAGGCCGTCCATAACCGGCATCATCACGTCACAAATAATCAAATCAGGCGTATATCGCGAAGCAAGCCGGATGCCGTCTTTACCGTTTTTAGCAGTAATGACGCTATACTCGTCATTCAAGAGAATTGAGACCATATTTAAAATATCCTCATTATCATCAATAACGAGCACCAACGGTTTGTCATCCGATATATTTACCTGAATGTTTTCAACCGGTGCGAGCTCGGCAGTGACATCCTCCTCGGTTATATGTTTAACTGAGGTCACCGGCGCGGCTTCGACGTGGCGAACAGGGATTATAATCGTGAATGTTGTGCCTTTGCCGAGCGTACTCTCGGCTTCGATTGTTCCGTCGTGAAGCTCTATAAACGCTCTTGAAAGCCAAAGTCCTATCCCAGAGCCTGTCGGGTGAACCTTCTCAACCTGAAAGAAACGATCGAAAATATTGGGAAGGTCTTCGGCCGAAATACCTGTTCCGGTATCGGACACCTTTATAATCAACCGGCTTTCATCGCTTGAACATTCGAGGCCAATAGTGCCGTTGGCCGGTGTGAACTTAAAGGCATTGGACAACAGATTGAACACCACTCTCTCAATCTTCTCGGCATCAAGGGCCAAAGAGGTAACCTTCATATCGGATGTGTCAACCATCAGTTTAATATCACGCTTGCGGGCGAGGGTGCGGAAAGACTCGGTCCACTCCCCAATTGCTTCGGCGATATTGACTTCGGCCTGATTGAACGTCAGGCGGTCGTTCTCATATTTCCTGAAATCAAGAATCTGATTTATCAGGCGGTTGAGAATCTTCACATTTTTATTGGCAATCTGCATCAATGCCGCCTGTTGCGGCGTCAGATTCTCTGCAACAACGAGCTGCTGGACAGGCTCGGAAATGAGCGTCAAAGGCGTGCGCAGGTCATGAGACACATTGGTGAAGAATGCCAACTTTGACTGAGTAGCTTCGTTAAGTTCTTGATTGTGGCGAGCCAAAGAATCTCGCTGCTCCTCGAGAAGGCGATTGTTCTCTATAAGAATCTGACGGTTAATTCTTGTTTGCCAGAAGGTGCGGAGCAACAAGAACACAAACCCAAACAACAATATCAGAATCACTACCACGGCATAAAGCAAAGTTTTCTGGGTTGATTGTACACTCAGATAACTGTCGACCTGTTTCTTCAGCAACTCAATCTTTGTCGATTCATTTTGCAACGCGCGATTCTGGACGAGCAGAATATCGGCATTTGAACGATCAACGGCTGATGTAAGCGGCAGTTTTGCAATAGTATCATACGGTTGCTTTTTAAGGATACTCAGAGCCGTCTTTACAAGCCGGTCGCCCTCGGTAGGATAGATAAATGTCGCATCAATCACCGAATCAACAACCGCCTTTATTCCGATTTCGGACGCGCCGTCTATTCCGATTATGGTAAGATCTCGACCTTTTTTTCGTGCGATGTCCGATGCTGCTATGGCCATGCGGTCATTGTGAGCATAGATTGTGTTGGCCTCGGGATATATGTCAAGGAGAGTATCGACGGCAGCGGCAGCATCTTCATAATTCCAGTTGGCATAAACCCCTGTTAGGACTTTGAGAGTACCGACACTGTCGGCAAAATCGCGGAAGCCGTCATGACGACCGGCAGCCGGAGTCGAGCCTTCAAGACCATGCAGCTCAATGACACGGGCATCGGCCCCGCGTGTGTTATGGGCATATCGGGCAGCCGCCCGGCCAAGTCCTACGTTGTCGGCCCCCTGGAAAGCGGTAAACGAATTGCTTTCGATGCTACGGTCAAAAATTATAACAGGGATTCCTCGCGAATACACCTCGTCGATGACCGGTGTTATCGCCTTGGCCTCGTTGGGAGCGGCTATGATAATATCAAATCCGTTATCGGCAAAATAACGGATGTCCTCAATCTGTTTTTCATTGCTGTCGTCGGCCGAGCGTATCTCGACCTCGACATTGTCATGACACATCACCTCACGTCTTATCTCTTCGTTCATGCGTTTGCGCCAGTCATCGTCGCTACATTGGGAAATACCGATTTTATAAACCGTTTTGCTCCCACATGCGGCCACAACGAATGTCGTTATAACAATAATGAAGAATCGGTTAAATTTTAATCGCATGGTAAATATAAAAGTGGTAATGATTGTCAAAAACAAAGTTTTTCGATTCAAAGATAATCATTATTTATTAAAAAAGTGCTGTTTCATACCAAAAATCAATCATTGCGACAAAATTGTCATACAATGCAACAATTTTTATATGCAATGATTTCATAATGTATTAGCTTTGCAACAGAAAACAGAATCAAAGCCATGAAGTATAAATTAAATAACAGATTGGTTTATTAAGCAACAGGTTATTTTAGCAAAACCCGATAGGAAAATAATTTTAAGATAAAAAAGATTGTATTAGATTTGCACTTTAAATTTCAAAACAAATAAACAACAATATAACGAATATGAACAAAGTTTTAAAAGCGGGCGTTCTGACTCTTGCAATGACACTACTCCCGTTACAATTTCAGATGATGGCCGGCGACGATGTCGTCGTAAAACATCTTGGCAAAGACAATGTCATCTTCCGCGATGGCAATTATGTCAGCAACTGCATTGTTCATGTCACCAAACCGGGTAATTTCCTTCTCATGCCGGTTCAGGAGAAAAGTGACGATGCTAAAGTTGACGTGCTTGTCAACGGCAAACTCGACCGCACCATCTACGTGCGTCTGGCCAAAAACAATGTCGACTATATGATGCCGCTCGACCTTCGTCCATACGAGGGCAAGGATGTTGTTCTCAACATCGAGATGAACCAGAGCCGCAGTTCAATGCGTGACTCGGCCGACGATGCCTGCTGGCAACAGTTTGCAGTGGTAGACGAACTCGACACGAAAAATGTTGAGAAATATCGTCCGTTGTTCCACCACACACCCGTTTACGGATGGATGAACGACCCCAACGGTATGTTCTATAAAGACGGCCGCTGGCACCTCTACTATCAGTGGAACCCCTACGGCTCGAAATGGCAAAACATGACCTGGGGCCACTCGTCGTCGACCGACCTAGTCAACTGGGAAACTCATCCGGTCGCAATCGAGCCAAACGGCCTCGGATCCGTTTTCAGCGGCAGCTGTGCCATCGACCATAACAACACCGCCGGATTTGGCAAGGACGCCGTCATCGCCATGTATACCTCGGCCGGTCTCAATCAAATCCAGTCAATGGCAGTCAGCACCGACAACGGTGAGACATTTGAGATTTATCCCGGCAACCCCGTGCTTGTAACCGACACCGAGGCGCGTGACCCCAATATGTTCTACAATCCCGAAACAGGCAAGTGGACACTCACACTCGCCCATGCGCTCAATCACGAAATGCTCATCTTCTCGTCACCCGACATGAAGAACTGGACACTCGAAAGCGCGTTTGGCAAGGGCCTCGGAGCCCAGAAAGGCGTGTGGGAATGTCCCGACCTCTTTGAACTCACCGTCGACGGCACAGGAGAGAAAAAATGGATGCTTATATGCAACCTCAATCCGGGCGGTCTCTTTGGCGGCAGCGGCACCCAGTATTTCATCGGAGACTTTGACGGTAAGACTTTCACACCCGACACTGATGCTGACGGCAATGTAATCACAAAATGGCTCGATTTTGGTAAAGACAACTATGCCGGGGTGAGCTGGAGCGATGCTCCCGACAACCGTCGCACCTACATTGGCTGGATGAGCAACTGGCAATATGCCGCCGAGGTTCCCACCAAACAATTCCGTAGCGCCAACACCCTTCCTCGCGAGATTTCTCTTTTCCGTCACACCGACGGCCAAATTTATGCTTCAACACTTCCCTCACCCGAAATTCTCTCAATCCGCGGAAAAGCTACTCAAGACCTCAAAGGTTTCAACATCGGTTCAAAACCACGAATGATTCCTCTACCCAAAGCCAATGACGGCGTATGTGAAATAGTCATCGACATGGACTCACGCAACAACTGTGACATCGTGCTCGAACTTTTCAACAGCAAGGGTGACCGCACCACCATGACCTATGACCCGGCGCGCCACACATTTGAAGTTGACCGCCGTCACAGCGGTGACACGAGCTTCAGCGTCGACTTCCCCGCAGTGACATCGGCTCCGACATTTGAGCATGACGGCAAACTCAGCCTCCGCATCTTCATCGATCGTTCAAGCATCGAGGTCTTTGACAAGACAGGTAAATTTGCTATCACAACACTCGTGTTCCCCGAGGAACCCTACTCGACTCTCGCTGTCAGCGCTACCAAAGGAACCGGACGCATCGGCAGCCTCACCGTTTACCCGATGAATGTCGAATACAAGTAATCAAATTCCTCGATTTTACTATCCCCAGTCATGTATCCTCAAATTACATTAGTCATGAATAAAAAAAGCTCCATCGTTCAGTTCATCCCAGTGATGCTCTGCTTCTTTTCAATGGGTTTTGTCGACCTTGTAGGCTCAGCTACAAACTTTGTCAAGGTTGATCTCGACCTCAACGCGGCTCAGGCCGGATTTATTCCCTCGCTCGTTTTCTTCTGGTTCCTTATCTTCTCGGTTCCCACCGGAATTTTGATGAACAAAATCGGCCGCAAGAGCACCGTACTCCTCTCGCTTCTCCTCACCCTTGTATCTCTCATTATACCCATCTTTGGAACAGGCTACTATGCCATGCTGGCAGCCTTCTCGCTACTCGGCATCGGTAACGCCGTGATGCAGACGTCGCTCAACCCGCTCGTATCGGGTCTCATCAACCCCTCGCGACTCGCATCGACCCTTACATTCGGTCAGTTTGTAAAGGCTCTCGCATCGCTGCTCGCTCCCTACCTCATGGCCTGGGGTGCGGTAGAACTTCTTCCGACATTCGGACTCGGCTGGCGCGTGCTTTTCCCCATCTTTGCTGCTGTCTGTCTACTCTCGATTGCCGCCCTCGGCGCCACCCCCATCCAAGAAGAACGCCCCGACAAGGTTACGGGATTCCGTGAGTGCATCGTTCTGCTCCGCATCCCCTTCGTGCTTCTTTGCTTCCTCGGCATCATGTGTCACGTTGGAATTGACGTGGGTACCAACACTTTCGCCCCTCAGATTCTTACCGAGAAATTTGGATTGAGCGTTGAAGAAGCCGTTATCGGTACTCAGATTTATTTCTACTTCCGCACCGGCGGCTGTCTTCTCGGTTCACTTATCCTCGCCAAAATGTCGGCCAAATCATTCTTTGCATTCAGCGTGATGTGTATGCTTGTTGGCATGATCGGTTTGTTTGTCGCATCATCTCAGGGCCTCGTACTTGCCGCCATCGCCTGCATCGGATTTGGAAACTCAAACGTATTCAGCGTCATCTTTGCACAGGCCCTCAACCGTCAGCCCAACGAGAAGAACGAAATCTCGGGTCTCATGATCATGGGTCTTTTTGGCGGAACGGTCTTCCCGCTTTGCATGGGCTTTGCCCAGGATGCCGTTGGCGTTGCCGGAGCAGTTGCGGTGATGACCTTAGGCGTTCTTTATCTCGCGTTCTATACTCTTAAAATCAAAAAAGCCGCATAACAGAATAATACAACACCCTAAAAAGATAACTCCATGAACAATCTTGTTATAGGAATGGGAGAAGCCCTGTGGGACGTTCTTCCCGAAGGCAAAAAAATCGGTGGAGCTCCCGCCAACTTCGCTTACCATGTGTCACAGTTCGGTCTCAACAGCCGTGTAATCAGCGCTATTGGTGATGATGCTCTGGGTGAAGAAATCCTCGCCAACTTTGACCATAAAGGACTCACCTATGATATACCCAAAGTGCCCTATCCCACCGGTACCGTTCAGGTTGAGCTTGACAGCAACGGTGTTCCCCAATATGAAATAAAGGAGAACGTCGCATGGGACAATATCCCTTATACCGAGCGTCTCGAGGAACTCGCAAAACAGACAAAAGCAGTTTGCTTTGGATCGCTCGCCCAACGCAATGTGGTTTCGCGTGAAACCATCAACCGATTTCTCGACGCCATACCGGTCGAAAACGACCCTCTAATTGTATTTGACATCAACCTGCGTCAGGGATTCTATACCAAAGAGATATTATGCAACTCGATAGAACGATGCAACATTCTCAAAATCAATGATGAGGAGCTTGTTCTCGTGAGCCGTCTGTTTGGATATCCGGGCATTGACCTTCAAGACAAATGCTGGATTCTGCTCGGCAAATACAACCTGAAGATGCTCATACTCACCTGTGGTATCAACGGCAGTTATGTATTCACACCGGGTAACGTGTCGTTTGTCCCGACACCCAAGGTTGAGGTAGCCGACACCGTCGGTGCGGGCGATTCGTTTACCGCCGCTTTCGTTGCCTCGATTCTACGCGGCGAACCGGTAAATGTAGCTCATCAGAAAGCAGTAGAGACATCGGCCTATGTATGTACTCAAGCCGGAGCGATGCCTGTTCTTCCTTCAGAAATCACCAGATAAACTTTTGACATATCAGTCACGCCAGCCTGTGCCGCCCCAAGCCGCACAGGCTTTTTAATCCTTTGACAGGTTTTCACCCATCTGCATCTGCTTCTTTTTGACAGGAGAACAGGAGAACTTTTTCTTCATTTGCATCTACTTTTTTTTGACAGGAGAACAAGAGAAACAAGACGTCTAAGTAAGATTTATAGTATTAGTAATGCAAATTATGTTTTAGGGGGCGAATATATGCGAGTCTTAAAAATAATGCGATACTTCTCGCCACCGTAATTTATGAGAAATCCATAATCTAATCCAGTGGCAGTAAGGTAATTGACAAGTTGAGCCTCGTGTATGATATTAAGTTCTTTAACTGCCTTTATTTCTAATATTATGGAATTTTCAACAACCAAGTCAGCTCTAAAATTTCCAATTATTTCATCTTTATAGTAAACAGGAATGTCAATTTCTTTTGAAACAGAAAGTCCTCGTTTTTTAAGTTCTACGGCAAGAGCATTCTGATATACCGACTCAAGATAACCGGCATACAGATGTTTCCGTACCTCAAAGGCTGCATCTTTTATAATTTGAAAAAGTCGGGTTGATTCCATGTACAAATTTACAATAATTTCCTGTTTCTCCTGTTCTCCTGTCGAAAAAATTCTTTTTAGTCCGAGATTTTATCGTATTTCTCCATAAATTATGTAATAGTGTTTGATTTGTCGCGGGAAAATGTGTAATTTCGCACAAAATTAAGAAAAAACGATAATGGGACGATTCAAACCGTTTACTCTCAATATCAAAGGATCCCTGCTCACCTTTGAACGCCCGGCCGTGATGGGCATTGTCAACGTGACGCCCGACTCTTTTTTTGAAGGGTCGCGCACGCCCGATGCCGATTCTATCACCCGACGGATTGAGAGCATGGTTGAAGACGATGTCGATATTATTGATATTGGCGCCTACTCTTCGCGCCCCGGCGCTGTTGACATCTCTCCCGAAGAAGAACTTGACCGTCTTGGCCGAGGGATAGAAATTGTCCGGCACATCGCTCCCGCGATACCTGTCTCGATCGATACATTCAGGTCATCGGTTGCCCGGGAAGCAATCGAAATGGGAGCCGACATAGTTAATGACATTTCGGGTGGTGATCTCGACCCCGACATGTTTGAGACAATCGGCAGTCTACATGTTCCTTACATTGTCATGCACATGAGGGGAAATCCATCAACGATGCAATCAATGACCGATTATGGGGACCGAGGAGTCACGGCTACCGTTCTTGATGACCTCGGCGACAAAATCAACCGGCTGGCTCTTGCCGGCGTGTGTGACATCATTGCCGACCCCGGCTTTGGATTTGCCAAAACGCTTGAGCAGAATTATGAACTGATGAACAATCTTGAAGTATTTGACAAGCTCGAGTGCCCCATTCTCGTCGGTATCTCACGCAAGTCTATGCTAACACGGTTGCTTGATATATCATCATCTCAGGCGCTTGCCGCCACCACCGCACTCAATTCGTTTGCCCTTGACCGCGGTGCATCAATTTTGCGTGTGCACGATGTCAAGGAGGCCGTCCAGGCCGTGAAGATTTACAGCGCTCTCAATCAGGGCCGCTATCAATAACAATTAAACACAACAAAACGTGGATTCTTTCGGAATAAAAGATATTATCGACATCCTGCTTGTAGCATGCATGCTCTACTACCTTTATAAAATCATGAAGGAGTCGGGCTCCATCAACATTTTTTATGGAGTGCTCGCCTTCATAATGGTGTGGGTTGTCACATCGGAGCTGCTCGGCATGAGGTTGCTCGGTTCTATACTTGACAAGTTCATGAGCATAGGCCTGCTGATTCTTGTCATAATTTTTCAGGATCAAATCAAACGGTTTCTGGTCGAACTCGGTTCCCAAAAACGCTGGCGTTTTCTTGCCGGCCTTTTTCATCACAAAAAAGCCGAGCATGAGGATAACTCGCGACGCTGGATTATGCCAATCGTTTATGCGTGCATGAATATGGCAAAAAGTAAAACCGGTGCGCTTATTGTAATACAGCAGAAAATTCCGCTCGACAACTATGAGAAAACCGGCGACATCATCGACGCCCAGATAAATTCACGTCTAATCGAAAACATATTTTTC
>JAIDNJ010000151.1 GCA_029063895.1 Muribaculaceae bacterium
TACTGTGAGTGCAAGAGCTGCTGATAAAATAACCTTTTTCATTTTGTAGAATATTAAGTTAGATATGATGAATTTCGAGCGGCAAAGTTAAGCGAAATTAACCGATTTGGCAAAATTTTATCAAAAAAAACTTTAAGTTTAACGTTTTTATTGAATTTATAGAGCTTATCATGTTTGCTTTCAGCTTAATAATGACGAGAGTTTAAATTTTTTGATGTTTGAATTAAGTTTTGTATAATTGAAACGTATTATCAGTTTGTTTTGTTCGACAAAACTGAAAAATTTTTTTTGGTATGCTATTTTTTGTTGATAGTGCAGACGGCAACTCTGTTCCAGGAGGCAACATTGAAGATTTCTCCGACGCCTTTCCCTTCGGTCGTAATTCGTTCGGGATTAAGGTGATATTTTCTTATGAGCTCGTTCTTGACGGCTTCGGCGCGACGTTTTGAAAGCTGACGGTTAAATGCCGATGAACCTTCGGGCGATGCATATCCTTTTATCTCGATTGTTGCGCCCTGAATGTTTTTGACCGAGTTGGCAATCAGTTCGAGATTGGGTTGCTGATTGTTTTGAATCGATGCTGACCCGAGTGAGAAGAATATATACCGAACGTTATTTAAGTTTTCGGTAATTTCTTTTACGACCTGAGGACGGCGCGCACATGCGTCGATTTCGTTTTGAAGTTTGTTGGCGCGTGAACTGAGTCTGTTGTTTTCTTTACGGCTGTTTTCGAGTTGCTGCCCGAGTGACTCGGCGTGGCGTTTCAGTTCCTCGATTTCGGTGGGGTCATAGAGAGACGCATTGACAAACGAGTGAGTACCGTTAGAGTTGGCAAAATGGTATGTTACACCGGCCATCAGCTCGACAACGGCTGCATTTGCATTATAACGGGCGCTCCATCCCGGTAGGTTACCTCCTTGAGAGAGGGCTTTTGCACCCATGTTCCAGAGGATGGCGGGTTTGAAAGCGATGGTCCAAGTCTTTGACTTGTCGAGGTTGAAGTTGAAGTTCATGCCGAGCTTGTTACCCCATGATGAAGCCGAGTTGGATTTTATATTGGAGTAGGAGTGAATCCATCCGGTGCCGGCTGTCAGTTCCATTTCAAAGTAGCGACGGGTACCGGTGTATCCGGCAAAGGCATTCATAAGGTTGAGCGACGCATAAACGCCGAGATATGAATGGTCGATGGCTGTCAGGCTGCGTGGAGGAAACCACGATGAGGTGTTGACAGCAAACTGAAAGTCGGTTCCGAGTCCAAACGCAGGTGTCAAACTTTTGTGCAGGTTAATGTCAACCAGGCCTCGTGAATCACCCCAGAACGGGTGATGCTTCATCGGAGTGACAACACCCCCCGAGACGCCGACCGACCAGTTGTCGGTAAAATTGCTTCCCTCGACGGTGACTTGCCCCGATGCGGCTGAGATTGCACCTATACAAAGTAATATGACAAGGAAACGTTTAAACATATATTATGATAATTTAATCTTTAAAAGATTATTGTGCAAAGTTACAAACTTTTTTATCAACTGCAAACATTTCTGTTAAAAAACTCAAAAATATAATAGGGTGTTCTTAGGGGGGAAGTTATTTGGTATCGTTAATGAGTTTATAATTGACAATACAGATTTCGTCTCTAAGATCACAGCTACGGTGGTCAAACTGATGAGTGATTGAAAAATCATATTTGTGGCCGAATGTATCACGGAGACTGTCGATGTGCCGACGGGCAACGAGCAACTTTCCCGATTGGCGTTGCAGAGTGTCAATTCGTGTCAGACGGTTGTCAAGATAGAAATTGATGGTGTAGAATCTATTGAGTTCATTGCCAAGCCATGATTGAGGCAGCTCGCTGTGCTGATACATCGTTTCGAGTTGGCGAGCGACTGTAAGGTCGCTTTTGAGATTTAATACCGCCGGCTGTAAAAAGGATGAGAATACCCAGTAAAGTGTCAGTGTGGTGACAATGGCGCGTTTTATTGACGCCGAAGGGGAAGGAACACGTATGATTGCTTTCCATGTGAGATAGCTCATGCCAAGTGAAATGAGGATGACAACCCATCCGACAATCCCGGGATTGTATTCGACAAGGCCGCGGGTGGCAATCAGTGTCGACTTGTGTCCGAACGGACCAGTGATTTTTATAGCGATAACGGCAATGACGACTATCACCGGCAGGGAGGCGATAATGGCCGAATAGGTTTTAAGGATAGCCGGGCGCTTATTATATAATGTGTATATATAGCGGGCGACTGCATAGGCCATCATCGGATACATGGGAAGCAGGTAGACGCTGCGTTTGCTTGCCGGTATACAGTAAAAAATGAATATGAACAGAGCACTTATAATCATAAGACGGTCAAAGCCGCTTGTTTTTGTCCATTTATCCCAAATGACTGCGGTTGTAAGCCGCGACCGTCCGGTCGTAAATGGCAGAGCAAGTAACAGCAATGTGTAGGGTAGCATGCCGGCGACAAGTGTCACAAGATTGTACCACCATGGATTTACATGAGACTCGTAGCTCATGGAACCGGTCATGCGTCCGAAATTTTCTTCAATAACAAGGTCGAGAAATTCGGTCCCCCCTTGATTATAAGCTGCGATATACCACAGGAGCGGTAATATTAAGGAGGCGATGCCGGTGACGGCCAGACTCAGAGTCGTGCGCCATAATTTGTTGCCGTTCAAGATCAGATAAATCCACACGATCGCACACGGAATTACCATTCCTACCGGACCTTTTGTGAGTACAGCTCCACTCAGCAAAAGTATCGACGGAAGGTCGATGAAACGGGCTGACACACGTTGATTGAGTGCCAGACGATAGATAGCGATAACCATGAACGCAGTCAGCAACATGTCGACGCGGCAGTTTGTAGCGGCACGGTTAACCTCAAACATTGATGCAAGGATGAGGGCGGTTGTGATGGCTGTTGAGGTGCTTCCGGTTGAACGGCGGGTGTAGTGATAGACTACCATTGTCATTCCTATCATTGACAGGGCTGATGGAAGACGCGATATGTATTCGTTGATTTCAAAACCGTTTAAAAATGACAAAATAGCTATGCACCAGGCAAGCATCGGCGGTTTGTAGGGAATGTCACCGTTGCTGACAGGCAGAATCCAGTCGCCGCTTTGAATCATGCTCACGGCTACGATTGCCTCGCGCGGCTCTCCTTTGGTGTTGAAAAGAGTTTCGCCCAAAAACGGGATGAAGGTAATGACCAGTAGAAGCGCGAGTAAAAGTGTCGGGTGACGACGAACCGATGATATAAGCGATTGAATCATTTTTTAGGTTATTATTAATGTTGATGAATTGACTCCCGACATTTCGGGCAGGGAAATAAAGAGGGCGGCCAATGCTGTTTTTCGTGAGATTGCCTGGTCGGTAATATCGGGGACAATTATGTGATTTGTTGTGATTCCTGGCTCCGGCTCAGAATATTTATTGTCGTGACTGTCGATCGTGATGAGTCGCATGCCGTAATCGTTGGGATAGGGGAGCCGGGACCTATTATCGGCTATCTCGCTGATGAGGTCATGGATAACGGGAGAGACCGAGCTTGAGATTATGATGTCGACATCGCCCCATGATTTAATCACGTTTGCAAGGTCGTCATGAACGTTGCCGGTGACTCCGATCACACGTGCTCCACCGGCTGATGTCATGTCGGTGGCAGAGTCGATGTAGAGAGCAACCTTGCACCCGGCCTCGGCAAAGGCTTTGATTAGAGCTTTTGTCAATTGGTCGTCTTGCCGGTTTATGATGACGCGCTTTGGCGGAAAGTTAAAAGAAATCTTTCCTTTGACCGGCAGAGATGACCGTAACCGCTGGGTTTTGTTCAGCCGGTGTTCCTCCATTTTCCGTTCGAGATAATTGTCGGCCATTGTCAAAGGTCAATTTTAGGTTTGTCTGAGTTATTCGTCGAGCCGAAGATATGGATTGTCCGGTCGATTAAACGGCGCCACCAGCCTCGTAATTTGGCAAAGACGGGCGATGCCGACTGAACGAGGTCGTTTGAAAGCGGGTCGACAAACGAAGCCACCGACGATTGGTCGCCAAATTGCTCGGGATATATCACCATCAGGTTGTTTCCTGCGAAATAACGTTGCAGGAATGTGGGAATCTCGGTCATGTCGGCCGAGTAGCTGATTGCGGTGGGGCGGGAGTTGATAAACACAAAGAGGTCGTCGTCAAGAATGCGGTTTGAGAGAAGTATAAAATCGTCAGACTCTTCAAGAGCGCGATATTCCGAGCGTATGCCGAGACGTTCGGCCCGTAGAGTGGCTTCGATAATAGGGTGCATCGACGATTTGGAACAGAAGATGACACGGCAGCCGAGCTGTCGGGCAAGAGTGCCGATGGCCGATAGCCAACCTCGGAATCCGGTTTCAAACTGAGCATTGTCGGGAACGGCGACCACGATGCGTGTGATGGTGTTGACAGGAATGAAAAATCGTGAAATGACAACCATTTTGTTGGTCGACTTGACAAGACGGTCGATTGTAGAGCCAAAAAAACTGTCGATAACCGTTGACCGGCGGTGCATACCAATCATTACACGATTGATGTCGCGCTCCTCGATGACATTGACAAGGCCGGTGATGATGTTGAGGTCATATCGCTCGATGGGGACGACGGTGGTGTCAACAGCCGCTCCGGCTGCGACCGCGATGTCGAGCGAGTTGCGTCCGACCGCTTTTGATTTGGCCGAGTTGTCGTTGCGCACATGTAGTGCAAATATCCGGGCCTGACGATGAGTGGCGTCTTCGATTTCGCCGTTTGACATCAGGGCGGCGAGCTCGACAAGCGATGGCGCGGTTACCGGATTGGCTATGGGTATAAGGACATTCTCGACTTTAACCCGGTCGCCGGTGTTTTCATCATCACCGCTGTTGAGCATCTCGATTTTGATGCGGGCTGCAGCCCGGGCGGTTGCAAACGGCGCGATGGCACAGGTGATGAGAATCACCATGATTGTGCCGTTGAGGATAGTCTCATCCATGAGTCGGGCACCGGTCGGGTCGGTCATGTTGTAGCCTATAGTGACAACGGCAAGCGCGACGGCTGTATGGGCTGTGGTGAGGCCGAAAAGAATTTGCCGTGCGTCTGAGTTCATGTGATAGCACCGTTGGGCAATCCATGCGGCAATCCATTTGCTCGACAGGGCGACGGCAAGAATCTCGGAAGTGACGATGATTGTCTCGGTGTTGGTAACGACGTGGATGTTTATCATCATTCCCACCCCGATGAGGAAGTAGGGGATAAAGAGGGCGTTGCCGACAAACTCGATGCGGCCCATCAGAGAAGACCCGGCGGGAACATAGCGGTTGAGGACGAGACCGGCAAAGAATGCCCCGAGAACCGCTTCGAGACCTATGGCTTTGGCAATGATGGCCGACATGAACACCATCACAAGCACAAACACAAACTGGGTGACGTTGTCGCTGTTGTTTTTGAAAAAACGTCGGGTGATGCGCGGGTAAAGGTAAAGTATACCCATGCAGTAGACGGCCATTTTTCCAAGCAAAATCAGCAACTGGGTTATTTCAAACTCGCCAGCGTTGTGAATATCGACAACGATGGCAAGAGTGATGAGAGCCCCGGTGACAGCAAAGATTGTCCCGACCACGGCGATGAGCACGACCGGACTTTTTGAGATGCCGAGTCGGGCAGTGATAGGGTAGGCGATGAGCGTGTGGGACGCATACATCGCCCCGAGAAGTACCGAAGTGATAATGTCAAGTTTGAGAATCCAGATGCTTGTGACCGCGCCCACAATCAAGGGCACGAAAAATGTGAGCAAACCAAAAACAAGCCCGCGCTTGAAGTTGAGCTTGAGCCTGAACATATCAATTTCGAGACCGGCGAGAAACATGAGGTAAAGAAGTCCTACCTGTCCGAAAATGGTGAAGCTGCTGTCGCTGTCAAGCACGTCAAACCCGTAAGGTCCCACCACCACACCAGCTGCAATCATCCCGATTATGTGGGGAATGTGCAGCTTGTTGAGGATGACAGGGGCCATCAATATAATCACCAGAACGATGAAAAATATTGAAACCGGGTCGGTGACTATTGCGAGTGCAATCATCGGCTACAGCTGTTGGTTTGTTTTTGGTTTGGATTCAAGGAATGAAGACCGGGAGGCGTTTTTTATGCCTCGTTGGCCTTCTCGATCATGTACATGGCAATCTGGACAGCGTTGAGGGCCGCGCCTTTTTTAATCTGGTCAGATACGGTCCAGAATGTCAGTCCGTTGGGATTGGTGAGGTCGGCACGTATGCGGCCGACATATACGGGGTCTTTGCCTGCGATCTCGAGAGGCATTGGGTAGCGTTTCTCGGCGGGAGCGTCGATAACCTGAACACCGACGGCGTTTTCAAATGCGCGACGTGCTTCGGCGACACTGATCGGACGCTCGGTCTCGACCCAGATAGCCTCGCTGTGGGCGCGCATGACAGGGACGCGGACACACATCGCCGACACGTCAAGGTTGGGAGCGTGCATGATTTTCTTGGTCTCGTTGTACATCTTCATCTCCTCTTTGGTGTATCCGTTATCCATGAAGACATCGATGTGAGGAATGACGTTGAATGCAAGCTGATAGGCAAATTTCTCGACGGTGGGTTCTTCGCCGCGCGAGAGCTGGGCCGTCTGGTTGACGAGTTCGTCCATCGCTGTGGCCCCGGCCCCGCTGGCAGCCTGATAGGTTGCAACATGAACGCGACGTATGGGCGAAAGATCGTTGATGGGCTTGAGAGCGACAACCATCTGGATGGTGGTGCAGTTGGGATTGGCGATAATGCCTCGGGGAGCCGAGAGTGCGTCATCGCCGTTGACCTCGGGAACGACCAGAGGAACGTCGTTATCCATGCGGAAAGCGCTTGAGTTGTCAATCATTGTCGCACCATGACGTGTGATTGTTTCGGCAAATTCTTTTGATGTTGATGCTCCGGCCGATACAAAAGCGAAGTCGATACCGCGGAAGTCTTCGGCATTGTGGGTGAGTTCTTTTACTGTGATTTCTTTACCGCGGAATGTATATTTGCGTCCGGCGCTGCGGCTCGAGCCAAAAAGGCGGAGCTCGTCAACCGGAAAATTTTGTTCGTCAAGCACTCTTAAAAGTTCCTGTCCTACCGCGCCGCTGGCGCCAACAATAGCTACTTTCATCTTGAAAAAAGTTTGATAACACAATGTATTAATAACTGACTGCAAAATTACGAATATTTTTTAATGAAATATCGGTTTAGGCAGCTTTTTGCAGGTGTTGGGTCAAGAAAACGGGCAAAATGGCGGAGAAGGGCTTTCGGATTAGTTGTTGGGAACAGATATGTCAGAATCTAATTATTATTTTAATTATTATTGCTCGCTCTATAATAGTATTTTTTTTTCGTCGACTTCTTCTTTGAAATACTTATTTGTAATCGCCGTATAATCAGTTAAGTCCACTTTGCGATCAAATATGGCTTCAAGTTCGTAAAGGAAGTCAAAAAATGTGTCGGCCATATCAAGCAGAGCGATTTTTGTTCGGTCAAACACTACGAGCAAATCCACATCGCTGTCTTCATTGAAACGTGGAGTTAATATAGAACCGAATACCCACAATTTTGCAACCTTGTACTTTTTGCACAGGGCGATAATCTTGTCCATATTGAGCTCTATCAGTTTCATCTTGCAAAGATAGCGAATTTTGTTAAGACAATAAAATCAAGGAGATAGAGGATTGATTCTCTTAATCCTTGAAAAATGTGTCAAAAATTACTTGGGGGAAATGGGCCTGTTCAAGGACGTGGATTTTTGCCTCGACATCCTCGACTGTATCATCGGGAGTCAAGGCGACTTTGGCTTGAAAAATTGTGTCTCCGCTGTCATATTGCCCGTTGACATAGTGGATTGTTATACCGGTCTCTTTTTCTCGGGCCGCGACGACAGCCTCGTGAACGTGGTGACCATACATTCCTTTGCCTCCATAGTTGGGAAGGAGGGCCGGATGAATGTTGACAATGCGGTTTTCATATCGATCGACAAGGAATCCGGGAACAAGCAGGAGGAATCCGGCCAAAACAATCAGGTCGGCGTTATATTTGTCAAGCAGCGGCAAAATGATGTTGGGGTCATTGATTTGAGCTTTTGACAGCACAATGCAGTCGACACCGAGTCGGGCGGCGCGCTCAATAACTCCGGCTCCCTCACGGTTGCATATCACAAGATTTACTTTTGCTCCGTGAGAGCCGTCATTGAAAAATTGTATGATGTTCTCGGCATTTGTTCCGTTGCCCGAGGCAAATATAGCGATATTCTTCATTGTCTAAAAGTTAGGATTAAGTTTGATAAGAATTTAGAATGGTTTCAATATCCTGTTTTAGGACAGGAAGATGTTTTATAACGATTGCCCAAATAATTTCATTGTCAATACTATCATAACTATGAATTACAAGATTTCGGGTATTAACAATCTTTCGAGCTGAACTAATTTCAATATCTGGGATAATTCTTAATACTTGATTTACAGCCTCTCCAATTATACCAATATTTCGTTCAATAAATTTCCTGAAAACACGGTCAGAACACAAAACTTCAAACCTACGTTCTCTAAGTTCAGTTTCTTCCTCTATTTCTATAATAGTATCAAGAATATCGTTCAAATATTTCGAGACGCGTTCATCCATAAATTAATACTTTGGTAGCATCAAGTTCTTTGCGGAAAATACGGTTTTTTACCGAATCATCACATACAAGATCGATGTCGCGTTGAAACAATGACTTCAGCTCATCCATAAAATCAAAATAATTATCGGCATAGTCAGGCAATTCAATCCGAGATTTGTCAAAACTGACGGAAAAATCAACGTCGCTTTCGTCGTTGAAGCGTGGTGTGAGAATAGAACCAAATACCCATAATTTTGCCACCTTGTACTTTCTGCACAAGGCTATGATTTTATCCATATTTAGTTCGATCAGTTTCATAGCGACAAAGATAGCAAATTTAGATGATAAAAACAAAAAGCGAACTTGGATTTTAAATTTCTCTTATTTAAGAACATTATTTTATGGAAAATCGCTAACTTTGCGCTCGCAAACCCACAACGGGTCTGCAGACATATTGAGAAAGCGATTTTCGCATTGTTCCATCGCTGAAACCTAGGAAATTTCAATGATATAAGGAATAATGGTGAAGGTACGCTCTCTTTTGGCTTGTATTGTCATCCAACCAATGATATACGGTCAAAAGTGGGGTTTGCTATCACTTGTTCTTATATCATGGGAATCCTAGGCCCACAGCGATGAACAAGTGAGAATAAGGCTCCACTTTCTTTATGTGCCTACTTAATCAATCACTATCAAACCGCATCGCAGAGCCATAGATGCTAAAATATTAATGCTATGGGCGAGAATAAACCACAAAAGAGTATAAATGTTAATAAGAACGTCCAAACTCCAACAAACAGAAGATTCGATAATGGGGATAATGCTGCCGAAGATATTTTAAGAGACGCTCTTGATAATATAAAGAAATTGATAATTGTTTTTTCTATAATGATAGGGGGTGTTATATTTGTTGGAGGTATTATAGGTTGCATAGTGTCAGATAATGGCTTGCCATTAATCATTTGTCTTGTTATGGCATTTATTACAATGATGGTGGGTTTTGGATTAGCACGCTTAATTTGGGCAGCTGGTATGAACTTTGTAAATATTTCTACTAATGTCAGGGCGATAAAGCAAATGATATTAGGTAAAAATGAGGTTTCATTTGGGGCATATGATATAGGTATTATTGGGAAAGTGGAAGAAAAGAACCTAATTAATTTAGCAAGAAATGGAGACCTGAATGCTATGGATAAATTAGGCGTTAATTGCTGCGTAAAACAGGAGTATGAATCAGCTTTTCAATGGTTTAAGATTGCCGCCGAACGAGGTTACGCTGATTCACAGTTCCATTTAGGTGGTCTCTATGAAGAAGGAAAAGGTGTCACCCAAAATATAGCCAAAGCGCTTGAGTGGTATGTGAAAGCAGCAGAACAAGGGTATGAGGATGCCAAAATAAAAATAGAAGAAATACAAGGAGAATAAGAAACATTTAACGCAGAATTCAAACTGGTTATAAATGAGTATCGCCGAAACGATGTAATTAACTGAAATAATACATTATAACACACATGAGAAGGTCGTTGAGGTTGTAAAAGGCTTCAACGACTTTTGTTTTATATCCAAGTGGTGAGCTTATGATTTAATAAAAAAAGCTGCATCAATTTTGACGCAGCTCCTTGGGTGGAAGGTTCTGATGAATTATCGAACTTTATCAGAGGTTTCAAACAGATAGTTTTGTTTATTGATAATTGGGGTGATTGGCATAAAAGAATTACAAAGTAATCAATCTTGATTACACACAAATATGACTTTAAGTAGAGTTCTAAACAACAATTTTAACCTTGCACCCCTTGTTGGATTGGACGTTAAGGTGAGTATTCTCGCTCTTATAGTACTAAGCTTTTGATAAGTTAATTAAGTACATTCGATATGGTGTGTAAATAAAAATTTTCATACAAATTTTTGAGATAGTCTTACCAAACTTGATAATCTTTTCAAACTGCGCTATATTTATAAATAGAACAATAAAATATTAAAATCAAATAATTATGGAAAACACACGAAAAAGACAGTTTAGAGAGCTGTCAGATGAAACCAAAGCAAAAATCAGTCAGTCGATGAAAAACAAATCAAAAACCTCAACACACAAAGAAAACATAAGCAATGGACTGAAAAACTATTGGACCACCGTCCCAAATAAACCGACAAATGAAAAGGCAGGTGATTAATCCTACCTTACTACTTGTCAAGATGACAAAACTTGCAATTCAGCAAGCAAAATAAAAAGTTAAACTTATAATTAGTGATTAAATTTGACAAATTAAAATTGATTACCTCCATAGAATATATATCGGATATAAAACATGATTCATTTAACATTATCCTTCGCCATGATGAGGTTTTATATTATAAATATCAGCAAAAGACACCATATTCACTGTTGATTATGGTTGACTACTCTAAAAATGAACTTATTATAGAATTTTCAGGGAAGATACTGCAGGAGCATTACATCTCTCTTATAAGTAAAGAAACTATTAGAGAATGTTTCAACAAAATAAATGATATAGGGATCTGTGAACTTGATACAGAATCAATCATTAATGATTCGATAGTTGCCAAGTGCGATATTACTAAGGATATCAAGGCTGATATAAACCAAATCATACCTTCGATAAAGCAGAATATTATAAATTATTCCAAGTGGAACATAAAGCCATATTATAGTGGTGTAGTAGTAGAAAATGTTGTTGCGACAACTCGATATAAGAAACGATTAGCCATATATGACAAGTGGAAGGAACTACAACAAGGCAATTCAAGGTGTTTTATAGAAGGTCTTAATAACAAGGAAGAGGTTTTAGCTTACTATAAAGATAAAATCAGATTTGAACTGAATTTGAATACCATGTACCAAGTAAGGCAATTTCTAAACATTCCAAACAATAATATCCAATCAGTTCTAAATGCAGTTGCAAACCCTATATTATCTATTATTGATGAAACTGTAAAATACGAACATCAACGACACAAGGAAATGACTCTAAGAGATTATGAGCGTGTTCTACTTATTGAAAGCTGTGACTATGATTTAGCAAAGGTTGAAGCAAAGGTTAGAGCATATAGTAAAAAGTCAACCTCAATTACAAGAGCAATGCAACCCTATAAAGATTTGTTTCATCAATTAAAGACTATCCAAAATACAGAGATAGATATTCGTAAATTAGTCTGTTAGAATATTCAGAAATGAGGCTTTTAATGTGTAAATGAAAGTCGTTGAAGCCTTTTATGACCTCAACGACCTTCAAATGTGTGTTATGATGTAGTATTTCAGTTAATTACATCGTTTAGGCGATATTCACTTACATACAGTAGTGAATATCTTACTTGAGATATTTGTCTATTTCGGAATCAGCAACTTTTTTATATGTCTGTGTGAATCCCCACATTGTAACAACTAATTCCTTTTGGGATACCTTCTTGATTTCAGCTGTGAAATCTATGCTTAAATCATAGGAATGGATGGTTATAGAATTACCATCAAGTTGCCACGATCCCTTTAAAACATCCACACCATCTTCATCAATGTTAACTTCATAATAACTTTTGTCTGAGTTAAATTGAATATAATGAGTGCTATTTTCCATCCATGTACCGTCTATATTCCCAGCAGAAGGTTCGTCATCATCACCACAAGAGGTGAGGGTGACAGTTAGAGTGGCAAACAGAGCCACCATGAAAAGTTTAAGATACTTTGTCATACCGTTTAGAATTTATAGGTTGCACCGATAGAGATAGGAAGGCGGCTGAAGTCCTTGATGTACTGATATTTTATTTCCGCACCAACCGAAAGTTTTTCAGTGATTGGATATTCAACACCTGCACCTACATTGAATAGGAACTTGCTTGACGAAGAGGATACCTCCAAATCATCGTTTGATGAACGACTCCATAAGTTCTTGTAGTCGTCCTCGTTAAAGTCGAAATCTGCCCCTAAACCACAATGCGCATAGCCGATACCAACGAGGGGATAGACTTTGACCTTGCTGCCAACATTGAAGAGGTAGTGAACATTTGCTGTAACATCGAAAACATCACAACCTTTGCTCTTGAACCAATAGTCAACGTCTGCTTCAAGACGGATAGGATTGGTTACATTGTATTGGAATTTTGCACCAATACCAAAGTTTGTTACTGAATAGCCACTTTCAAGACAAGGTGCTACTCCGAGATTCAGCCCTACTGCCATATCGCCTTTTTCTTGGGCTGATGCGCATAACCCAACAAGAGCTATACACAGCGAAATGAAAAGTTTTTTCATTTGTTTTCCTGCTGCATCTATGGCTCTTAGATGCGGTTTGATAGTGATTGATTAAGGAGGCATATAAAGAAAGTGGAGCCTTATTTCACTCGCCTAATGGTGAGGGCTTCGACTCCCTGAAAACTCGGCAAGTGATAGCAACTCCACTTTGACCGTATATCATATAGGTATGACAATACAAGCCAAAGAGAGCGTACTTTCACCACCATTCCGTTTTCATGTTGAAGTTGTCGAAGTTTCACCATGGAACGATGCGAAAACGCTTCCTTAATATGTCTGCTCCCCCGTTGTGGGTTTGCAAGTGCAAAGTTAGCGATTTTCTGTGAATGTACGCTCTTTTAGAGGCTATTATTTAATAGGTGAGTCCTAAAAATCTAATAAATCGTATGTTTCAAGTAGTTCCTGCTGACGTAAGCCCAAGTATATTTTTGTGATGGCAACAGATGAATGATTGAACAGTTCACTCAACTTCACTAACGCCATTTGTGCATTCTCTCCGCTTGATTCAAACACCTTTCGTCCAAATGCCTTCCTCAACGAGTGGCAAGAAAAGTTGTCAATCTTGATATTATATCGTTTCTTAATCTCTTTCAACCGTACATTTATCCGTTGTGTACTCATCACCATACCTTTTCTTGACAAGAAGCAAGCCTCCTCGATATTCTCAACGGTAAGGGCTTCATAACATTGCTTGATGTGCTTTTGAAAGTCAGAGTTAATCTTAACAACACGTCTTTTACCTGTCTTCTGCTCTGTGAGCGTGAACTTATCATCATTAAGAAGCATAGACCATGTGAGTCTGCGTAGGTCAGAAACACGGAGTCCAAAGAAGCAGCCACACCCAATAAACAGACTCATACGATAATCTCCATCCCTATATAACTTACGGAGAAGGTTAAGCATGGTGTTCCATTCCAAGTAATCGGCTGCTGTATGGCTGTTCTTTACACTCATTTCTGTAGATTTTTATTGTTAGTGATTGATATAAATGTTATGCCTGATGTAAATGGCTGATATTAAAGTGATATTCAAATTTATGAATAAGTGAATGTGTTAGGGAGGTGAGCCCCCCAACTCACATTAGAACACTTGCACCAAGTTCTCCCATCTGAATGAACGCCATGCACCACATTCTACATCGAAGTATGCCGTTGTTTTATATGCTTCCCTACTTACACCATTGCCATTTATCTTAGCCTTTGCAATGTTGGATTGGGTTGTTCCCCATGCTTCACGGTAACTTCCATCCTTCTTCTTGAAGATGAAGTGCGCTATACCGTTTGCAAGTTTGACCTTGAGGGTATCAATCAGCATAGCCTTCATAACACCCATTTCGTTGGATTGAGTGCGGGTTGCGATGACTGTTGCTCTGAGAGCTGTTGAGTTGTTGATGACGATAGCATTTATCATTGTCTTATCGGTTGAGGTTATTGTTTCTGTTTGACAATGCAAAGGTAGGCATATATTAAACAACAGCCAAATGTCTACAGCTAAAGAATGCTAAAGTTGTGCATTTATTTAATTAAAGCATAAATTATCACTAACTTTGCACCTTAAACAGTACCACTTTATGAAACAAGAACGAAAAGTAATCCATTTAGAATTAGGAGGGAAGCACTACTATTACGGTAGTATCGCCTCTCTATTCGATGAGTTCAGTGATGAGGTATTAGGATTCTCACATTTTAAGGTAAAAAACAACCTCGGCAAATTAGGTGTGATGCAGAACGACAAGTGTATTATAAGACAAGGTATCTTGAGGGCAAAATCAGGCAACAGAGGTAGAGGAAATAATATTTAACATTTTTAACGATTTTCATTTCGGTCTTATTATCCTTGTAGTATATTTGTAG
>JAIDNJ010000152.1 GCA_029063895.1 Muribaculaceae bacterium
ACACCGGTCCGTGCGGTCCGTGCTCAGAAATCCACATTGACCTGAGAAGCGACGAAGAACGCAGCAAGGTCGACGGAGCCTCGCTCGTTAATCATGACCATCCCCAGGTTATCGAAATTTGGAATCTTGTGTTCATGCAGTATCAGCGCATGGCCGACGGCTCGCTTCAGCCGCTTCCCGCCAAAGTAATCGATACCGGTATGGGATTTGAACGCCTGTGCATGGCACTTCAGGGCAAACAGTCAAACTATGATACTGACGTGTTTACCCCGCTGATTTCAAAAATCGCAGAATTGTCGGGCAAAGAATATGGCAAAGACGCCAACGTTGATGTCGCCATGCGAGTTATTGCCGACCACGTGAGAACAATCTCATTTTCAATCGCCGACTCTCAACTCCCGTCCAACGCTAAAGCAGGATATGTGATACGCCGTATTTTGCGCCGTGCAGTGCGTTATGCCTACACTTTCCTTGAACAGAAGCAGGCATTTATGTATCGGCTTGTCGATACTCTCATCGAGAGCATGGGCGAAGCCTATCCCGAGCTTCCGGCCCAGCGCGAACTAATAATGAAAGTAATCAAAGAGGAAGAGGATTCATTCCTTCGCACTCTTGAAAACGGTATACACCTTCTTGACTCAGCCATCAACCGCGCCAAAGCCGAGGGGAAAACAGAGATTTCGGGTAAAGAGGCTTTTGTACTCTACGATACATATGGATTCCCGCTCGACCTTACCGAGCTGATTCTCAAAGAAAACGGCATGACTCTCGATCAGGCCGGATTTAACAAGGAAATGGAAGCTCAGAAACAACGCGCCCGAAACGCATCGGCTGTTGAAACCGGCGACTGGGTTGTTGTACGCGATGGCGAACAGACGTTTGTCGGATATGACAAGTTTGAAACCGACACCCAAATTCTGCGCTACCGCAAGGTTAAACAGAAAAATCGCGAATTTTATCAGATCGTTCTCGCCGAAACACCATTTTATGCCGAGATGGGCGGTCAAACCGGTGACCGCGGTACTCTCACCGACGGAGACGAGGTAATCGAGATTTTTGACACCAAACGTGAAAACGGCATGGGAGTGCATCTCACAACCAAACTGCCGTCAAACGTCGAGGCGACTTTCAAAGCAGCTATCGATACCGAAAGCCGTCTGGCCACTTCATGTAACCACACTGCCACTCACCTGCTCCATGAAGCGCTCCGCGAGGTTCTCGGAACTCATGTTGAACAGAAAGGTTCATTTGTTTCGCCCGACCTGCTCCGCTTTGACTTCTCTCATTTCCAGAAAATGACTCCCGAAGAAATACGCAAAGTCGAGCATCTCGCCAATAAAAAGGTAAGAGAAGCCATTGCCCGCGACGAGCACCGCAACGTGCCCATCGCCCAAGCTATCGACATGGGTGCCATGGCATTGTTCGGTGAAAAATATGGCGACGAAGTGCGTGTCATCCGCTATGGCGACTCAATAGAGCTTTGCGGTGGTACACACGTTGATAATACCGGTAATATCGGTATGATACGCATTCTATCGGAAAGCTCGATTGCCGCCGGCATACGCCGCATCGAGGCCATCACCGGAGCCAAAGTCGAGGAATCGATCGACAAGATGACCGACAATATAAGGGAAATTTCAGCAATGTTTAACAACACCCCGAATATTGAAAACGCCATACGTAAAGCTATCGAAGAAAATGCCGAACTAAAGGCCCAGGCCGAAGAATATTTCCAGGAAAAAGTCAACACACTTTCACGTGAACTTATTGCAAAAGCACGCGAAGTTAACGGTCTTAAAGTAGTGGAGATGACCGGAGTCCGTATTCCCGACGTGGTCAAGAATGTGGCATTTGCCGTGCGCCGTCAGTCACCCGAAAAAACAGTCTTCATTGCCGGAACAGTAGATGTAGCCGGTAAACCGCTTCTTACCGTGATGCTCACCGACGATGTGGTGGCTCAGGGACATAATGCATCGGCCATAGTCCGCGAGGCTGCCAAATCAATCAAAGGCGGCGGTGGCGGTCAACCCGGATTTGCCCAAGCCGGAGGTAAAGATGCTAACGGCATCATCACTGCGTTTGGCATATTAAAAGACAATTTCTTCTAATTATAATAAAGTATACGAACCCTTAAACTCATGGCAATGTGTCAAAATAAATAATTGAAAATTTTGTAGGGACGTGCCCACGGCACGCAACCAATACAAATTCCTGTAACACCAACACTACGTGCCAAAGGACGTCCCTGCATCAACGATATTTAAATCGTTATACTTTTTTTGGCACAGCCACAATCTAATGTAATGGCTGAGAATCAGAACAATATCGAAAATAATCCAAATGATAATGAAATAAATCATAAGCAGGCTGCCGACACACCACGTGTAACCAAAACCCCGACAGTAGTACAAGCACGACCGTCACGGCCGACACGTATGGCAGCTCAGGAAGCCGAGAAAACAAAAAATCAAAAACCACATCACAGCCACGCACGCGAAATCATTACAGTGGCTGTGGTTATCGCTGTAATCATCGCTATTGGATTGTGCTGGCTCTATAATATTTCAAATGACAGCGACGACGATATAAATACCACCGAGCTATATGAAGGAGATGATGAATCGGTTGACCCGGTTATAAATCTGCTGTCACAGTTCGGCACCATAAAAATGACCGGCTTAATAGGAGCTGTCCCCAACAATTTTGAGATGGATTTCAACATTGACGAGGGATGCCGCTATTTCAGTTCGTCGCCTGTTACAAAGTATGTAGTCAAGTTACGTCATGCCGATATCGATTCTGACGAGAATTATCATATTGTTCTCACTGACTATCTTGAAGGACGAGTAGCCATCGGCCGATTTGACGGCATCCTGAGCAATGACGGTTCAGTTTTCACCGGCAAGTATGTTTCCAGTCACGGAAAGGTGAGAGAATTCAAGTTTGAGAAATAGGTCATTATATTTTTCATATCTAAAGTATTGAAGGCGATGCGTCAATTATGACACACCGCCTTTTCAGTATTTGGTGTATGGAGCCTGATTTTATCTGCGTTTATTCTCTCCAGAAAGAAATCAGGACAGTGGTTTCATATCAATCGGGGATATTTTCAACAATCTTATAGGCTGCAAGACTACCGTAATTGGCGGCTTTGCGAAAGTATTCAGAGGCTTTTGTCGGGTTGGCCTTGACTCCTCCGTTACCATTACGGTAAATCTCTCCCATGCGTTCATACACAAGCGCCAGGAACGGTGCGGGAAGTTTTCCGTCGGCAATAACAGGCTCATAACATTTGGTTACAAATTCATCTTTACGGTTGAGAAACTCGTCATTGTAGCTCATGCTTCCGAGATAAAAGAGCGACATAGGGTCACCGGCCTCGGCAGCTATAGTGCGGGGTACCACTCCAACTTTGAAGCCTTCCTGATAAATTGGCTCTTTTTCGAGTTTATGGCCGTATTTGGCATTCCATGCGTCTCCCAAGATAAACGAATTGCGGACAAAGGCTGTGTTTTTATCGTCGCCAAAACGCTCACCTCGGATAGGTAACTGAAGGTTGGAGCGGGCAAAATCGTCTCCGAGTTCGCCGGCAATATATGTCCAGAAAAAGGCATCGGGCATATTGACCTCTCCATACCACTGGCGCTTAAGAGCCGAACCATAGTTGTTAGCACCGTCAGCATCGCCAAGCATTGCCGAACGACGGAAATATTCGCGGGCCGCAGGACGGTCTTTTTTTACTCCATTTCCTTTCTCATACATCTCGCCAATGACATTGAGTGCATAGGGGATATTGTTTGGTGCCGACACATTGAAATATTTCAATGCCTTGTTATAATCTTTTTTGCGATTATAATATATGCCCAGATAATCTGATGCATTTTTATTGCCCGCCGCGGCGGCATTTTCCAAAAGCTGAACACCTTCGGTTTCTTTGTCGGGAAACAGATAGGCTGTCTTGTAAAATGTATATAGATAACCGAGTTCACTCATAGCACGAGGATTCTTGTCAGACACAAGTCTAAGGCATCGCTCGGCCAGCTGAGGACTCCACACTTTATGATAGAGAGCCTTATCGACCACACCATCGGCCGAAAGATGACCTTGAGAATAGGCTTTACGAACCGATTCATAGAGTGTATTTGCCTTTTGTTGAGCAGCGGGCGAAATAGTCTCATGAACTTCTTCGGCCGTAATATATCTTTTTTGCGATGACTTCTGATCTTTGCCAAATGCACTCAGCGATGTAGCGATGGCCAGAATTGAGATAAATAGAACTGTCCTTTTCATTTTGGTTATCAAAAATTTATATGTTTAAAATTGTGATGAATAAGTCTCTATAAGTTAAACAAATCCTATTATAACTTGTTCAAATCCAACCTTCAATTGCTATGTCTTTTTAACTGATTGAGAATATCATCTTTTATTGGGGTCAATGGACATTGATTTATTTTAATTCTACAGGTTGACCAATTGTGGCGTCAAGCAAATTAAATGACTTATCGATTGTGGCTGTCTCACGGATTTTTTCGATCGGTTCATACCACGGATGACGAGCCAATGCAAATTTAGAGTTATGGACCGAGAAAACGTTATCGGCACCAAGGTCACGTATTACCGAATCCTGCTGCCCGGGCATTGTGTGGATATAACGCCAGTCTTCGTTATACTGACCGTTTTCAAGAATGGCATAGTTGATGACAGGATAGCGTTGGGCTATCTCATGAAAATGTTTTCCATAGCCACTGTCACCACCGACATAAACGGTGACTCCGTCGGGTAATGAAATCATAAATGAAGCCCACAGAGTGCAATTGCGCTTGAAAAGTCGACCGGAGAAATGGCGTGCCGGGAGACACTCTATTTTCAGCGAAGAATCGGTCGCTGTATGGTACCAGTCGAGTTCTGAAATCTTGTTCTTGTCAATACCCCAGTATTGAAGATGTTCTCCTACTCCCAATGGACAAATCACCTTTCTGACTCTATTTTTAATGTCTCTTATAGTGGCATAATCAAGGTGGTCATAATGGTCATGAGTGATGATGAGAATGTCTATGTCGGGGATATCGCCGGGAGAATAGATGTCGCTACCCTTGAAAGGCTTCATCATCAATGATACCGGAAATTCGGAGGTCAAGACCGGGTCGACTAATATTCTTTTTCCATCAAGTATCATGAAATAGGACGAGTGGCCCAACCACACCAGTTGATTGACCGTCAACGGCAACCGGCCGAGGTCGGTTTTCACAGCCTTTATCGGAGCCGAGGGTTTCATATCGGCCGGTCTAACAAATGCCGCATCCCAGAGAGCGCGGATCAAGCCCTTATCAGACGTAACCGCGGGTGTTTCCTCAAGATTTTTAAACTGGCCGTTATGATAGTTGGGCGATGTCATTATCTGCTCGAGACGCTCGCCTCGTGGCGACCGCCCAAAAACCGGATGTAGCCATATAATCAATGCCATAGCGATAACAAGCAGTATCACAATTGAAAGGATAATCGTAATCATAATTTGTCGTGATTGGAGTTTCATTTTAAGTTTTTAAGTGTATAACAACACCGGCGGATAGGTCGGCATCTTTTTAAGCCGGACTTCAAGACATATGCTCGGCCAAGGCCAATCCAACCGGTTCTATTTCGCAGGTACAGGTTTATTAACCATGATAATCTCATAACGTAACAAGAACCGATTATGTTGGCCAATCGGGTGATATTTTTACGATTAATAATCTCAGACTGTTTGATTGATGACCAAAAATGAGTATCTTTGCATCATGGCATGTACGACCGAATATATTGACTTCGTCTGTGAAGTTCTGGCTCCGCTCGGTGAGGTCCGTTATCGCAAGATGATGGGCGATTATGTAATATATCTGAATGAAAAATGTGTCATAACAGCCTGTGACAACAACTCATTTATCAAAAAGCTGGATTGTATAGCTCGGCTGATGGCCGACGCCGAGAGCGGGTGCGCCTATCCGGGCGCCAAAGAGGGATATATTTTAGATTTTTCGGACCAACGCAAAGCGCGCGAAGTCATATCAATTCTTTGGCAAGCGCTCCCATATCCCAAGCAAAAGAAAAAAATAGGCATTTAAATGCTTTGATTAAAATGAATGACATCACAATGACAAAACATGATGCAGTGTGCTGCCTAACACGAAATTATAGCCAGTTAATTTATCCTTTTTCCCGATTGGGCGATTTGGAACGTGTGCGTTCCAAATTTGACGTGGATATTAAAAGTTGCATAATAATATAATGATTAAACCACTATGGCTAAAGAAAATAGTATAGGAATTGTATATGTATTATCAAACCGAGCAATGCCCGGGCTCGTGAAGATAGGCATGACCACGCGTCCGGAACTTGATGCACGGCTCAAAGAACTCTATACAACTGGTGTGCCGGTGCCGTTTGATGTTGAGTATGCCTGTGAGGTAAAAGCCTCGAATTGTGCTAAATTGGAAAAAGCTCTGCATAAAGCTTTTGAGCCCAATCGTCTGAATGTCAACCGTGAGTTTTTCCAAATTAAAAAGGAACAGGCTATTGCTATTCTCGAAATCTTCAACGAGAAAGAGATTACTACTGAAGTCAGCGATGAAATGAACAACGACCTCAATGCTGATGATATAGCCTCCAAAAGCAAAGCTACTAAACACCGTCCTCCGCTTAATTTCAGCCAGATGGGTATCCCTGTCGGTAGCCTATTGACCTACAATGCCGACCCAGCTATATCGGTCACTGTCATTGGAGATAAAAAGGTAGAGTTTTTGGGAGATGAAACATCTCTAACTGCCGTTACTACTAAACTCCTTAACTCCAAATATGCAGTGCAACCAACACCCCGCTGGAGCTTTAACGGTACCAACCTACAAGAAATCTACGACGCAACCTATCCCATTGAAGAATAATGTATAACTTAGATGTACTCACACAGGAAACAAATCTTCGTAAGCTTTGGCCTAACGAAGCAAAGAACTTCACACCGATTTTAGTGATGGACAGCGGACAGATAATATTATTTCAAACGCAGGGAGACGAGACGAAGATTGAGATTCGGCTTGCCAATGGATTATGTGGCTTACTGCCGACCAAATGAATGAATTGTAATAGTTTAAAGTACTTTTTTCACTGTTGATTTATGGGTAAAGAGAAGATTTTGAAGTGGGGATATATCGACCGGAGGGGCGAGTTTGTGATTGAGCCGAGGTTTGATGATGCCAGGAATTTTCATGACGGGCTTGCTGTCGTTAAAATAGAATGGGAGCATGGATATATTGATGAAGCGGGTGCATTTATAATCAAGCCTCAGTTTCAGCAGGCAGGCGATTTTATTGATGGGTTGGCGCGCGTGATGGCTGACGACAAGTGGGGGTTTATTAACAGCGAGGGTAGTTACGTGATTGGGCCGATGTTTGATAAAGCTCAGGATTTTTATGACGGATTGTCGATGGTTAGAGTTGACGGAAAATATGGTTTTATTGACCGGTCAGGCAGATATGTTGCTGAGCCTAAGTTTGAGTTTGCGGGCGAATTTCACGACGGCCTCGCATGGGTTAAAATTGAGGGCAAGTTTGGTTATATCGACAGTAAAGGACAGTGGGTCGTCGAACCGATATTTGGCAACGCCAACGATTTAAGCGAGGGTCTCGGGGCGGTTTTGTCTGGTGAAAAATATGGTTACATTGACACCTCAGGAAAGTTTATCATAGAGCCACGATTTGAGTTTGCCGACAAGTTTCACAATGGTGTTGCCCGCGTTAAAACAGACGGCCATTGGAGCTATATAGACAAGAACGGAGTGTTAGTTCCAGAGCCCGAAGAAGAGCCGGTCGCACGTGTGTTTCATGACGGTCTCGCGCCTATTATCGAAAACGGGAAAACAGGCTACATCGATGAGAGCGGTGCAATTGTCATCGCTCCACAATTTGCCCAAGCTGAATTTTTTTGCGAGGGGTTTGCGCGAGTCAGGAGCAGTGCAAAATCGAAATGGGGATATATTGATCGTAGCGGCAAGTTTGTGTTCAAGACAAAGTTTGACCAGGCTGAGGATTTCTGTGGTAACATGGCGCGTGTTTTGGTTGAGGTAAAAATTTGATAACCATTATTAGGGTCACCGTATAATCGGGGGCAAGATATTCATACACGCAGGACATTAGGATGATAATTGGTAATGTCGGGTCAGCCCTTATCAATCCGTACTGTCGGGATGCATGATAGGGTTTTAAGTTGTTTTTCGTCTCTGATGATATCATATATCTATTGGTTTTGAATCCACCACTTCAAGACACGTTCAAAATCGTCAATCATCGACTCGAAATCGTATCCGATTTTCTTTTGTCGGAGAGCAACGCGGTTTACAGCTGTCAAAAAATATTGACTCATAACCTGCTTTTGTTCAATGACGTTGAGTTGACTGAAACTCTTTTCAAAAACGATTCTAATATGTATAAGACCGGTATCCCGGCGAAAAGGTCCGATATCATATCTTGGCCTCAGATATAGACCTTCGCGTTCAATCTCTTCAAGACTATACATATTGAGAAGCGCTGTATAATAGTCACTCTTGCGTAGTTTGGATTTGTCGTCGGCAATCACGTAATTGGTCTTACAATGAGGACCATCATAGAAACTCATTGCGCAATTCAACAAAATTCGGTTGATTTGATTACCATAGAGCCACGGTCTCATTTCTTTTATAAGACGAGGATTCAACTCTTTGTCTATGCTATCTAAAACCGGCCGACTGCCGGGATAGCAGTTATCGAGCGTTCGCACCACCCGTATGGGACATTTAGGCAACCAGTTGCGCTGTGTATTCAATTTAATGTTCTCACTCACTATCGGATTAATTTTGCCATCGGCGGGAGGAAAAAGCGAGCTACGGTCGCGGTCTATGACAATACCACCCGCTCGACGCATCCACACCGCATCGAGGTAACGCTGCTCGCCACCGGGAGTGATGAAATATGTATTTGGATAACCGTTAAAATATTGTGAGACACAGGCCTCAACTCCATCATGACTCCCCCACCCGACTATAGTCAGACTTTCACACAAGCGGACGGCCTGATTCCATTGAACAGGTGTCGAATAGTTGACACGCATCATTAACTCGGCATAGAGACGCTCTCTAACCGAGTCAATATCATTGAACGAGCTGAGATACCGGGCCAGCTCCTCAAGATTTATATCATCAAAAATGAGTTGAAAATCGAGCATTGATATTGTTTCAAAAACATGTTATATCAACAAAATTAATAAACTTATTTTATCCACGCAACACCGGAAACCGATAACCTCGAAATCGAGAGATTCACACATAAAATGATAAACCGCGAATCATTTTTACCCGAAACGAAAAGAATTATCGTACACGTCATTTTACAAAAAGTTGTTGTATAAGTGAAATAAAGATGCTCCATAGTTTGTAGAATTTCAATTTTAAATCGAAATTTGAAGCGTCGGAGCGGCTCCGAAAAGGGGTCCGTTGCCGAATATGAACAGTTTTTTTATAACATTAAAACTCTGATATTATGGCATCTATTAAAGTAAAGTTCCGTCCATCAACTGTGGCTGACCACGAAGGTTCGGTTTATTATCAAGTCATTCACGAACGGCGCGTTCGTCAAATAATCACATCTTACAAACTGTTTTATGATGAATGGGACAAAAGGCGGCAATCCATAGCCGATACAATATCGTCCCACCGCATTTTAGTCATCAAAAATATAAAGCAATCGATCAAACGCGATGTCGAAAACATAACGAGGATTATCAATGAGCTTACAAGGAAAGGGGGATCATTCACGTCGGACGACATTCTGGACCAATTCAGTATTTATACATCGACCCATTCATTTTCAAATTTCATGAATGAAGTAATCGAGAAATTAAAACAAAACGGAAAAATCCGCACAGCCGAAAACTATAGGGCAACTCTTAACAGTTTCGCTAAATTTATTGTAGACAGTGGCAAATATCCTGACTATGACCAAAACATCATGATAGACCATCTTTCAGCAGATATAATCGAGGCCTATGAAGCATGGCTGAAACTCAGGGGTATCACTCCAAACACATCATCGTTTTACATGCGTATACTTAGAGCCGTTTATAACCGGGCGGTTGAAAACCAGATGATTGAAAATCAAAATCCGTTCCGACATGTCTATACCGGTGTTGACAAAACCGTCAAACGAGCCTTACCCCTATGCCTGATAAGAAAGATAAGACAACTTGACTTGTCGTCAAACAGGCAGCTCGACATGGCCCGTGATATGTTCATGATGAGTTTTTACCTAAGAGGAATGAGCTTTATTGATATGGCTTATTTGAAGCGGTCGGACCACCGCAACGGCTACATCGTTTACCGCCGTCGCAAAACCGGTCAGGTCCTCACTATAAAATGGACACCCGAAATGCAAAGCATTGTCGACAAGTATCCGGAAAATCCCAACGGTTACCTGCTACCCATATTGTGCAATCCAATCAAACCAAATCTAAACGCCTATCGCAACGCAGGGTATAAAATCAATCATAATCTAAAACAAATAGCACTACTTGTCAACGTGTCCATACCGCTGACTCTCTACGTGGCGCGTCACAGCTGGGCATCGGCCGCACGGTCAAAAGGGGTTCCGCTAAGCGTGATAAGCCAAGGTATGGGTCACGATTCAGAAGCGACGACACGTATCTATTTGAGTTCGCTTGACTCGTCACTTGTAGATAAAGCAAATTCACTGATTATCAAAAGTGTCTGATGTCAAAGGAGTGTTTCCTTTCAGACGTCTCAGCTCGGTTGGCGATTTACCAAGGTGAAGTTTGCAAAAGCGATTGAGATAGCTTAACGAACTGAAATTCATACGTTCGGCAATTTGAGATATGGTCAAATCGGTAGTCTCAATGTACTCTCTCAAAATGGCCGAGGCGGCGCGGTTGATATGTTCACTCGCACTTGCACCGGTAATTCGCCGGACTGTATCGCCAAGATATTTGACCGTTATGTTGAGCTTGTCGGCATACCATGACGGCTCGCGATGAGTGAGCGGTTCACCCTCCCTTATCATCGAGATAAAATGAGTGACCACGTAACCAACACGTGAAGTCTGAGGCGCCATGCCGTCTCGTCGGGCATGAATGTCAAAGATATCATAAATCATTGTCCGGAGTAAACTCCCTATCATCTCACGGTAAAAAAGATGACTGGTATATTTTATACGGGATGCGATAGCCGCGAAGTCGGAATTAAGTCGGGCCATATCATCACAGTTCATCTCCATTATCGGATTTCTTGTAAGGGCCACGCTTCCCGGGATACTATAGTTATTGGCCGGGAGAAGAGCGTGAAGAAAATCTCTCGGAGCAATAATATACTCACACTCAAAATCATCACTGACTTCAATATCGGATAAATGATCGGGATAAGAAATGACTGCCATCCGGTTTGAACCAAATGTGAAATCATTTTCAAAATAATGAAAAGTTGCGTTACCGCCGGTACACAAACAATGGACGCAACAGTCATGATAAACCGGCAAACTAACTAGTCTGAAATCAGTATTATGTATTATTTTTCTATGTAAATCTTCCATCTTGGCTACAAATTTAGCTCTTTAAGTGGATTTGTGCAAATAATACAGCGA
>JAIDNJ010000153.1 GCA_029063895.1 Muribaculaceae bacterium
TTTTCTTCAAAGCTATGTTTCATAATAAAACTACACTCCAAAAGTTTTATGTCTAACTTTTGGGGTGCAGTTCATATTTCGCGTCCTCCTCGCACTTGTTTTCCCGACATGCAAATACAAAATAGGTCTTTGATCTTATCCCATCCCTATTTTCTTATTATCATACGAATTATCAAAAACAAATAAGACACAATAAAAAACCATGATGGTCAATGCTGAATATGATACAATTATTTGGTAGGATTTAGGGCATAAAAATCCTAGATAGACCATTACAGCAATCCACAAAAAGCTATTTATTGTATCAAGATCAAACCTTTTTCCAGACCCCATACCTTGCAATAGTTCCATTAACGAGCCTTTGTATTTTATTGCTATTGATATAAACAAAAACACCCAAAGAAACATGACTAAGGATAGTGTTATCCCAACCATATAGTTTATCACTGGGTTATCAACCCTAAACATTGGATAAAAGGCAAAGATTAAATACCAATCCAATATTATACCTATTTTATTCTTTACTTTAGTCATCGATTCTATATCACGATCGCCTATCATTTTTGAGATTATTCCCATAACGGCATATAATTTTAGAAATTAATAATTTGTTTATGACGCAAAATTAAGGCTATTTGTCAGGGTGAGCAAGAAAATAAGTGCGGAATACCGTGCGGAATTACATCATCCGCACTTTTTCCCGCACAATTTGAGCATTATATATCTATTATATTACAGCAATTTAATGATTTTGTCAACCAGAGCTACCGGAGTCTTTTCTCCAAGGATTTTTATTCCGATACTCTCGCGCCGCGACGACACAGACCCTTTGGTTATACCTAACAGAATCGCCAACTGGGCAGGCTTAAAGCCGAGCTTGATGAGCATACATGTTTTACGATCAATCTCGGTAAGTTTCCCCTGGGACAATACAATCAGATTATTTTTAAATTCCGGTGATTTGAGTTGAATCGTGTTTTTCACCTTGTTCATTAATTCTTTATTTTCGATAACCACACGATCCGATTCAATCTTTTGACAAAGTGTGAGATATATTTCGGTCGATTTGAAATCGGACATTGAATCAACAAGCTCGTTATTATCAGTCATTAAAATCAATTCTCGTCTCATTTTTTCAAGCGATGACTCGCTGCGCTCGACGGGTTCGGTGTTGATTTGTACCGTTTGGGCTACTTCTTTATCGGTGGTACTCAGTTGCTCAAACCGAGACTTCAACTCGTCAATATATTTTTGAGATTTGCGAATCTCGGCCACATGCCTGTTTTCGCGAAGCCCCAAAATACCCATAAGAGTAGCACACATCAACAACACGAAACCCATTATCAAAACCAAAGCCATCAAATCTTTTTGCGAATCTTTTGCTTCTTTAAATTCACGCTCGTGCAACTCGTAACTGTACCTCGAGTTTTGAATCAGGACATCCTGTACGTCATCAACATAGTCCTCCAATATCATGTTATATTCCTTATAATATGATAAAAGGGTATTATGCGGAATCAAATTTTGAATCTCGGGTTTCATCAGCATACGGTAGGCTGCGCGCTTATTTTCAATACGGCGATCTCCCACAATTTCTCTTGCATAATAATATGCCGTATCAAATATATTGTTTTTGTAATATATCACGGAGGCTTGGGCCAGAACAGCAGGCTTAAAATCGGCCGGAACATCATCGATATTACACCTGATTAAAATCAAAGCCGTGTCGGTTTCGCCTCGATTTAATTTTATCCCGGCGAGCAAACTATTAAAATATGCGACATTTTCTTTACCCGAATTTTTCCCCGCATCCAACGCCCGTTCTATATAAAACTCGGCTTTTTCATAATCTTTTTGATTAAAATAGGCTTGCACAAGGAGTTCATAGTCAAACGGAAGATTCATATTATCATCCTCCGATTCATCAAACTTGATAACCTCATCAATATAAGGCACGGCCTGACTGTACAATCTCTTTTCAATCAACAGTCGTGCCATCCGCCTGAGAACGTTTCGTCTAAGACCGCCCGGGTCTTTATCATCGGGCAGCTTGTCCAATGCCTTATGATAATATTTCAAAGAAGCGGGATAGTCTCCCAAATCTTCATAAACACGTCCGCCATAATATAGAGCCTCGGCATACCGTTCACTACCATTGTCACCATAAAATACTATGACTCGTTTTATCAAGCTGTCATTTGTGTGAACGACATTAGCGTTGTCGCGTGCTTTGACCATCAGGAAATCATAATATATCTCGTCAGTTGTATTGTAGTCCCGGCCCTTAACGCTGTCGAGCATCGACAAGGCCAGTCGCCCGTCAGTCTCGGCAATCGCGTTGATCGTGTCAAGATGCGCGCGATTGTCCGTTTTGCCGCAACATGACAAAATCAATAGAATTATCAGGCAATATGGTAATGTCGTTTTCAAGTCGTGAAATTAATCTGTTACAAAGATAGGTTATATTTCTCTAAACTCAAGCTACAAGCACAAAAAAATACAAGCTTGTAGATACGCGAAGATTCGCGCTCTACAAGCTCTTGCATTTTTTTGACCGGAGAACCAAAGGCACGAACCGAGTCATATTGACCTTTGGCACCTACTGATTGTTTACTCTATCTCGAGCAGCATCCAGTTGTCGTTCAGGATGCCATCGAGAACATTTTCCATACAAAGGTTCCAGCTGACAAAACCCTGGATGCGGCCGTCGGGGGTGCGATATTTGAAGTTGGACGGCGCGAGGGGTTCACCGGTATCAGCGTGATAGGTTTCGTGCATGGTTCCGTAGTCATCGAGATCCTTGGCCATGAGTCCGCCGACCTTTTCGGCAAGCCATTCGACTTCATTGGGAAAACCGTAGTTGTGGAGACCTATCGAATAGATGTAGTTACAGATGCCCCATACCGGACCCTGCCAGTTGGAGAACGGAACGATGATATTTTTGTTGTTGTAGTCAACGTCGCTTTTCGATAGACTTCTGAATCCATATGGTGCTTTCATTCCGTCTTCAGTAAGCATGTAACGCTTAACCATTTTACGACCGTTTTCCATCGGGGCCATATTATACATCAACGGGACAAACGTAGAATAACCAACCCGGCGGTAAGGCTCTCTTGTCTCGCGGTCGATATTATAATAACATTCATCATCTTCGTTCCAACATATCTCGTTAAGAGCTTTTTTCAATTGGTCAGCCTCGGCTGTGAGAGCTTTATAATCATCCTCATATCCCAGTTTGCGGGCAATTGCCGCCTGAGCTCTCAACTCTCCATATTGAAAAGCTGTCGCATCGGTTGATATGAATGACCTTGTATCATCTTTAAAGTAGTTGAGTGCGGGATTGTTGTCGGCACCGCTTTGCATCGCTATCTCCCAGTAATACAATCCGCTGATTGAGTCACATTGAGTGGCACGGCGATAGTCGATTACTTTATTAAGTGAGGGATAGAGCGGGCGCAGCCATTCCCAGTCGCCCGTTGCTTTGCTGTAATGATATGCACCCTGGGAAAGAAACGGTTTCATCGCAAAACGACCGCTGTAAACGTTTCTCGGGCCATCTTTTGTCATGCAACCGGCCACATATCCGTCGTCATCAATGCCCTGACTGAATGTCAGCACCCAGTTCTTCATATATTCAGGCTCACCTTTTGATATGAAATGGTTGGCCATGAAAAATGCGTCCCAATCCCAAAGCTGCGAATAGAATCCGGCCGGAATCAGGTAGGGATATTTTATAAAGCCGTTGGGTTCTTTTACAACCTGTTTGCGTAGCTCCTTGAAGCCATCGCTCAGGCGGGAATGAATCTTGCTGATGTTGTCGCGTGAAACTTGTTGGGTAGCCTCGGTTTCAACATCTGACTCCATAACTGAAGAGGCCGACACACCGGCGGGAATTATACCTAACGACATAACAAGAAGAGATTGTATAAATAGTTTCATAATCTTAAATAATTTTTCTGCGGTTTGATAAATAAGTAAGCCTTCGCTACGTGTTACAGCTTTTATACTCTGTTGTCACATGTAGCGAAGGCACTTCCTTGAATTTGCAGTTATCTATATTCAGGGTTATTTTAGCCAAGTTCTGAGAGAGGCACTACACCGATACCCGGACGATCGGGAATGATGATTTTGCCCTCTTCTATCTTAATGCCGTCAAAGCGGTCATTGGCGATGAGGAGGTTGCCGTCAAGGTCGGCCCAGTCAACGAGGGGAGCGATCTGAGCGGCCGCGGTAACGGCACATGATGTTTCGGTCATACAGCCTACCATCACTTTCATGCCGAGGGCACGGGCGAGAATCGCCATCTGGTATGCCTCGTGGAGACCGGTACTCTTCATCAGTTTGATGTTGATACCGTCATATGCTCCGGCTGCACGGCGAACGTCGGGAAGACGCTGGAAAAACTCGTCGGCAACGATAGGCAGCGGTGAACGCTCGCGGAGCCATGCGGTTTCGTCGAGTTTCTCTTTGGGCATTGGCTGCTCTACAAAGAGACAGTTGCGCTCGGCGAGCCAGTGGCACATCTCGAGTGCCTTTTCTTTATCGTCCCAACCCTGGTTGGCGTCCACACAGATGGGGCGGTCGGTTTTTGAACGGATGATATCAACGAGTTCCTTGTCGTTGTCAAGACCCATTTTTACCTTGATGACGTTATAGGGGCTTGCCTCGTCAACTTTCTGACGCACGACGTCGGCCTTGTCTATACCGATAGTAAATGATGTGCTGGGAGCTTTGGTAGGGTCGAGACCCCAGATTTTGTACCAGGGCTGTCCCATGATTTTACCGAGAAGGTCATGGAGCGCGATATCGACCGATGCTTTGGCTGCACGGTTGTTGGGCGCGATTGACTCCATGTATTCATGAATATCCTCGATGCGGAAGGGGTCGTTAAACTGGCTGAGGTCAAGCTGCGACAGGAATTTGGTAACGCTCTCGACGCTCTCGCCAAGGTAAGGAGGCATCGATGCCTCGCCATAACCTGTAATACCGTCGAGTTCAATTTTTACCTGAACGTCGGGGGTGGTTGTACGGCTGAATTTGGCAAGATTGAAAGAGTGGCGGAGCTGTAGTTCGTAGGGCTCGAACGACAGTTTCATGCGGCCGGGACGACCGGTCTGTTTGGTCGGCTCGCCAAAAGCCGAAAATGAGATGGGCGAAGCAATGGCTATGGCACCCATAGCTGCACTGCGAAGAAAGTTTCTGCGATCCATATTATACTGTTTGTTTGATTGTTAATTGATAGAAGAATGATGGTGGGGGAGTGTCAGAAGTACCAGGGGTGATCGGCCACGCGGGTTATGCCACGGCCTCCGATACTGTTTTTCATGCGTGAATATGAAAGGAACGGAGTCGTCAGGTAGCCTTCGGCCTCGGGGTCGATTGAGTTGCGTTTAACCCGGCCCGACGAGTGAATATAGTTGCCGTCACGGTCATAGATGGCCACGTGGGTCACACGTCCGGTTTTGGGATTACCAAAGAAAAGAAGGTCGCCGGGTTCGCACTGACGCCACTGTTCGGGCTTGAAGATTTCACCGGTAGTAGCTTGCTGAGAAGCGTCGCGCATCAGGATGATACCGTTGCTGAAATAGCATGTTTTGGCCAGTCCCGAGCAGTCGAGAGTCTTGATTGATGTACCGCCCCAAAGATAGGGAGTCCCTTCCATCGAGTAGGCGAGTTCAAGAATCTTTTCAGCGTCAAAAGGCTGAGCGGCCCATTCGGGGAGGTTTTCAATGTCGGCCGAGGCTATAAATCCTTTACGGCCGTCGGGGAGAGTTACTTCGGTAATGCCTTGTCCTTCCACTTTTTTACCAAGCAGAATATTGCCGTTGACAACATCGCTGACAACGTTGCGGGCACCGCGGAGGTCGGGAGTGTACCAAACGTGGGTCTGATAGGGGGCGGTGACAATCACACGGTCGGCCTTGCGCCAGTCGGCCATGTCGGTAGCCGATTTTTCAACGAGCGAGTTGTCAACAACATATCCTATGTAGCCGTCGGGAGTTTGGGCACGCCACCAGTCACCTTTTTTCTCAAGGAGACGGATAGGTTGGCCCATAATGCCCTGAGTTGCCATTTCCGATGCGTGACCGGGAGCTGTGCGGAAGCATGCAACCGATATGCGCACCTGGGCCCACTTGTCGTTGGGAAGAACCGAAACGCTGTCGATATAGCTGATTTTGGCTTCGTCGAGCTGACGCATAAGCTCATCCTTTACATATTGTTCTGATGTCTTACCCTTGATAACGACCGGATTGGTTTCGTTTACGCTTATTTCATATACAATCTGGCGTGCATCGGGGGCGGCGTTTTTCTTTACTTTATCAATGATATCGGTCGGGGTTACGGCCGATGCGGTTATTGATGCGGTTGCGAGCAGTAGGGCTGCAAATCGATATATCTTGTTCATTTATAGTTTTGTTTTACGTGTTTGGACGTGGAGTTGTTTTAAAGTTCTTCGATGCTGATGATTTGGAAGTGCTGGTCCCATCCGGGATAGAACAGGTTGCCTTTTGAAGTCTCGACTTCGCCCATCTGAGAGTCGACCGACTCGCTTCTGAGGAAAGTTTTAGCGGGGAAGAAATCGCCGCATACACCCTTGTTGGCGGCCAGACGATACTGGTCAAGGCCGGTCGAGTAGAAGTTGCGGAGGTTGGCCGGAGCGTTGTCATAGCGGCCAAATGAGGTATCGACCGGAACCCATCCTATGCCTTCAAAATAGACCTCGGCCCAGTCGTGGAGATTGACTTCGCCCGGATGAAGCATCCATCCGCTTTCCCATCGTGCGGGGATTCCGAGACTGCGCATCATCGATATGTAGAGCAGCGTGACCTGACCGCAGTCACCGTGACCGGTATTGAGCACATATTCGGGAATACAGGGTATTGTCGAGTATTCGCGTGCGCCTGCCCAGGGGTAGTTCTTGATGATGTAATCATACACCATTTCAGAGCATTTGAACGGGTCGGTCTCTCCTTTGGTTATCTCGCGTGCGAGATCGAGGTTGACAATGTGGGGAGCTTCAAAAGTTGTATATTTCTTGTAAAGTTCCGAGTTTTTGTCATATGGTTTGATGTTGGCTTTGATATACTCGGGTGAGAAATATTTTGCTGCCACATCATAGGTTGCCACATATTCAAAGTGGGTTGTATCTTTTTGAACCGGCTGGGCAAAATAGATAGTGTTGTGAACCGAGCGTGACGGTGTCGATATCACGTGGGTCTCGGGATAGGTTGACAATACCTCGACTCGCGGCTGGCGTTCGGTTATCATCGGCAGGGGCATCCAAACCTTGAGCGTGTCACCCTTGATAGCGTCGATGGTCGGAACATCGATGGTAAATCGATAGGTCACGCGCATCTTGTTTGAGTTGGTGCCTTTGCCGTCTGAGGCGTTGACGATATCAGCTACATATTTCTGACGTTTTTCACTCGATGTGTATCCGCGGCCTATAAAACCGCTTGTGGCCGGATTGAGCATCTTGACATTGCGGACAGCCTTTTTGTGAATATATTTCTTACCGTTGATATCAAGGGTCTCGATATATCCTTTCTTGATGTATTCATCAATCTGTGAGGCTGTAAGATCGGGAAACATTTCCGATGCTTTTTCAACCGGGACAGGAAAGTCACGGTTTATACGATAGGAAATCGCATAAGCCGAATCAGGTTCAAGCCAAACTGGATTCTGAGCAAAAGCCTGGGTAAATCCACAGGCGGCGAGGGTTGTCAGAAGCGAGATAAATGATGGTTTTAAAGTCATTGTACGAGGTATTAGTGCTTATTTTCTGTAAAGATACGAATTTTATTTCATTAAACATTCATTTTGCTCTGATTTTTAACGCTTTTCTTGATTTTATTTTATTTTTTCTCTTAAAAAAGCTCTATGAGTTTATTTCCTGAATGGTTTTGTTGACTTTGAGCAAGTTTGTAAAAGAAAAGCCGGCTGCTCTCACGAGTGGCCGGCCTGTTGTTTTGTAAACCTATGATTATGTTAAATCAATTATTCACCTAAATATAAATACACTAATATTTCACAAAAATTATCACTTATTATGCCAATTAATCTAATTGTTTCGCTTTATCGGATGGGCTTGTACTCGACAAACGCTTCCATTGCTTCATAAGATGCAAGTCCAAGGTCCTGATAGAGCATGGCGGTCGCGCGGTTGCGGTCTTCGGCACGCTGCCAGAACAGACGGTCGTCATCACCCAGGAACGGCGCGTTTTCCATCTGAGACTGGTGTTTGAGGATTGAATTGCGTTTTGAACGAAGCTGTTCGGGGCTCATCGGTACAGCCATCTCGATGTGGTCGATTTCCCATTCGGCCCAAGCTCCTCGGTACATCCAGATGCGGCAGTCTTTCATCCAGGGCTCATCTTTGAGCTCGTCGATGGCGGCAAGAACGGCATCGGTACATACTCGGTGTGTTCCGTGGGGGTCGGCAAGGTCACCGGCTACGAAAATCTGATTTGGTTTTACCTCTTCGATGAGTTTCTTGACGATATTCACATCGCGTTCTGAAAGCTCACCTTTTTTAATTGTACCTGTTTCATAGAAGGGAAGACGTAGGAAGTGGATGTTTTCATCCTTGACACCGACATACTGGCAGGCAAAGTTTTCTTCGGCCTGTCGAATCATCGTTTTTACCTCCCTGATTTCTTTTGAATCCATCTCGCCGGGAACTTTGTTTTTCACAAATGTTGCCACGTCGTGAGACAATTTCTTGAATGATTCGGTGTCAAAGTTGAACTCGGGGGCGATCTTATCCATCATGAGGAAGTAGCGCATCATGTCCTCGTCGCCAACGGCGATGTTGCCCGATGTTTCATAGGCTACATGCACGTCGTGGTTCTGGTCGACAAGACGCTGGAGTGTACCGCCCATCGAGATAACGTCATCGTCGGGATGGGGAGAGAAGACGATAACACGTTTGGGATAGGGATTGGCACGTTCGGGACGATAGGTGTCGTCGGCATTGGGTTTGCCGCCGGGCCATCCGGTAATGGTATGCTGGAGTTGGTTGAACACCTGGATGTTCACATTATAGGCTGAGCCAAAGAGGGCTACAAGTTCGCCAAGACCCCAGTCGTTATAATCTTTGTTTGTGAGTTTGAGGATAGGTTTACCGGTCATCTGGCAAAGCCATACGATTGCACGGCGAATGAGTTTGTCGTTCCAGTCACACGATGTAACTTTCCAGGGGTGAGAAAGACGGGTAAGGTCTTCGGCCGACGGAAGGTCGAGAGCGACGCGGGTGTGATTGTGGAGCTGTAGGAACGAAGCGGGGTTGTTTTCGCTTACGGGACCCTCGATGGCGGCTTTGACTACGGCGGCGCGGTTTTCGCCCCAGGCCATGGCCATGATGCGTGATGACTTGAGGACGTTGCTGATGCCGAGAGTGATGGCGGTGCTGGTGGCTTCGGCTACGCCATATTCTTTGGCCATGCGGCGGCGGGTTTCGTCGCTGAGAAGCACAAGGCGGCAAGAGCTGGTCGAGAGTGATCCGGGCTCGTTGAACGCGAGGTTGCCGTTTGCTCCGATTTCGAGGATAGTGAGGTCGAGACCGCCCAGTTCCTCGATTTTGGCCTGATATCCGAGACAATAGTCATAGAGGTCTTCTTTTGAAATGCCTGCATCAAAGGTGTGGATATTTTCAGGGGTGAAGTCCACTTGGTTGAGAAATACCTGATTCAGACGTTTGAATGTCGAAGGCCCTTCGGGATTTATGGGATAGAATTCGCTGATGTTGAAAACACGTACATCCTTGAACGATATTTCACCACGGTTATAACGCTCGATGAGGGCTGCATAAACCGAGTGGGTGCTTTTGCCTGCACCGAGGGCGATGTTGCAGTAGCCTTTCTTCTCGATGTTGCGTTTGATGATGTCTACAACGTGGGCTGCAAGATAGTTGCTGCCATCGGTTGATGTTTCAAAGATGCGGGTATAAATTTTTTCATTGCGGGTTAGTTCCGCGCGTTCAATGTCGCTGGCCGGGTTGTAAAGACGGACCGGAACTCTTT
>JAIDNJ010000154.1 GCA_029063895.1 Muribaculaceae bacterium
ATGATAACATGGGCTGGGCTTCAGCATCAGAAATTATTGAATTGGAGAAATATCAATTTTCTTACATGAAAAATGATCCTGACCAATCAACATTTAACAATTTAATGAATTGGTGGGATACTAACAGACGTAGTAGAATCAGCCCTGTCTCAAAGTTACTTATAAGGAATCATTTGGGGGAATTATCAGAGGCAGAAATGAATTCTCAATTTGCTTTAATGTCAAAAAATGATTTTCGTAAGGAATATCAAAATGCGATGGAAAGCAATCGTTTTTTACAGCAATATAATGTTGCCATCCGTTCACAAGGAAAGAATAGCTCGTCAAGTGTGGTCGTTAATTATAAACGTGATAACAATGGTATCTACCGTGAACATAATGATGCAATTTCAGTACACTATCGCGGAGATTTCATGCTTTCAAAGTGGTTTAATCTTTCACTTGGAGTGAATGTACTTAGTGAGCGAGCAAAAACACACTTGACATCCAATATGGAATATACGTCTATAAGTTCATTCCGTCCGTATGATACCATGTACAATGATGACGGTACACCTCGCATGATGCAGGCTGGTGTTGATCCTGAGAATCCAGCGTTGTCCAACGCCGCCTATGGACTTAAAAGTGTATATTATAACTTCATTGACGAACGTAATATGAACTGGCAACGCGATCGACGCACCAATATCCGTACTTATATAAGAGGTTTATTTAATATTCTCAATGGTTGGACGGCATCGACCCAATTCCAGTATGAAGATATTTATTTTAAACGAGATGAACTTCGTGACGGTGAATCTTATCAGATGAGATACCTTTATAATTTGTATACTAGCCAAAACGGAAATACTATAACCCATAATATTCCTGATGGTGGCTGGCTTGGCACAACCACTTCGGAAGGGGCATTTTACACATTCCGCGCCCAAACTCAATATCAGAAAGAATTTAAAGATAAACATAGAATAGATATTTTGGGGGGCTTTGAGTATCGTCAAATTCACAATAAAGAAAACCAAAACTTATTGCTTGGATATGATGACCAGACTCAAACAAATAATAATGGGACTGTCGATTGGTCAACTCTTCGTTCTTTGTGGGGACGACCGTCAGTATTGGGGCAGGAATTTACAATGCAACTTGGACCGACTCCAGGTAATTTCTCATCGTCAGACATCCTTCATCGATTTTATTCAATATATTTTACAGGTAATTATGTCTACGACAGCCGATATGCTATCTCAGGTTCATGGCGTGTTGACAAAACTGATCTTTTTGGAGCAGACCCGAAGTATCGGGGCCGTCCTCTTTGGTCTATCGGCGCATCATGGAATATCCATAATGAAAATTTCTTAAATGAACAAACCTGGATTTCAGTCCTTAAACCTCGTTTTAGCTATGGTTTGACCGGAAATATTGATTCAACAGTGTCTTCTTTTCTTACGGCAACTATATATACTAATACGAGTAATGGAGGAAAGACGGCAAGTCTTGATACTCCTCCAAATGATCAGTTACGATGGGAAAAAACCTCAACTTGGAATGTCGGACTTGATTTTGCATTTTGGAATTATAGAATAAGTGGTTCGTTTGACTATTATTATAAAAAAGGCTCGGATTTACTTACAGTAACAGACCTTGACCCGTCGACAGGCTGGAATTCTCTCACAATAAATAATGGAGAAATGGTAAATCATGGTGTTGAATTACAACTAAATGGAAATATTATCAGACAAAATAATCGTAATTCTCTTGGATTAAGAGCAGGATTTAATTTAGCAATAAATAATAATAAAGTAACTAAAGTCTTACATGAACCTGCTTCAGGTGAAGAGGCTTTAAGAGTATCGACATTGCACAAAGGCTATCCAATCAATTCCTTGTTCTCTTATCGCTATGCAGGATTGGAACATACCGGTAATGTAACAAGTTTTACATGGTTTGATAAAAACGGAGAAGTTCACAACTCAACCTTGAACAGCTCTGACTTTACTCCTGATGACATTGTATATAGCGGTAGTCTTGATCCAAAATACGTTATGTCATTTAATCCCGAAATAACATATCATGGATTGTCACTATCTGCAATGATGACCTATTACGGTGGACATGTAATGCGCTCTGAAACGGAAAAATGGACCGGAGGAGGCATGATGACCGGTTATGGTGGAACTGCAAAATCATCCTATCTCGATTATTGGAAGGCACAGGATAATTCACAACTTCCGCCAAATGGCTATCTTGGTGGAACCAATCTTTCGGGATCTTATGATAATGCCGATACCAATGTCGTCCCAGCTGATTATCTAAAGATAAGAAATATTGTCTTAGGATATCTATTCCCCAATAATATTTCCAAACATCTTGGTTTGTCAGAGTTGCGACTAAGAGTTCAAATGAATAATATAGCAACATGGAGTAAAAATAAATTAGGTCTTGACCCAGAAGCAATCCGGCCGGATTATGGCTATAATTTAACAAAGGCTCCGAGAAGTTATACATTCAGTATCTTAGTAAAAATCTAAAAAATAATAATGATGAAAAAAATATTAGGACTTGCAGTTGCGATATCACTCCTGATGGTTTCTTGTGATAAGCAACTTGATATAACACCAAAAGGTAAAACAACATTATCTAATGTTGCTGATTTAGAGCTATTACTCAACCAGTATTTTACAATAAGTCAGGCTCCCGGATATGACATTGAGATTATAACAAATGAAATTATTCATATGACCAAGTCTGTGGCTGAAGTCAAATCCCAGGTTAATACCCTTGATCATGCTTATTTATTTTACAACGAGGATGTCGATCGCGTCATGCTGACATCTACCGACCCAAAATATTCTGATCCTTACCGGTATATTAACTATATGAATGTATTATTAGAAAAAATTGATGATGCAAATGGTAATTCAGCAGACAAAGTAAGACTTAAAGCTGAGGCTAAGATTCTCAGAGGATATTTCCATTTTATTCTTGTAAATCTGTTTGCAAAACAATATGATTCAAGTACGGCATCAACTAACGGAGGTATCCCTTATGTTGACAATACCAACGTAACAGAAGAAAAGACAAAACTTTCTTTAAAAGAAGTATATGACAAGATATTGGATGATTGCAGTGATGATATTGTTTCAGACCTGCTTGATGTACATGAAAATACGAGTCGTATAGATAAAGCATTTGGTTATGCTGTTAAAGCAAGAGTCCTATTTCAAATGAAACGATATGACGAAGCTCTTATTTATGCTCAAAAGGCATTGCAATATAATAATAATATTGAAGATCGATCATATATCCTAAATACAATGGCTTGGGAGCTGACAAGTGAATCCCCCAATCAATATTTATTTATTGACTATGGGATGATGATGAACCCTCTCCTTTTAAACGTTTCTCGAGAAACATTCAATTGTTTTGAACCGGGCGATTATGTCAAAGATTTCACAATGATGGGCTGGAATACTGCCATGGGAGAACGTTCTACCGGACTATCAGGTACTGCATGTTGTGTAGCTTTTGGTGTATCTCAAAACTGTTATGGAATTAGGACTGAGCAAATGTATTATATTTTAGCAGAATGCCTTATCCGAACGGGTCAAATTAGAAAAGGACTAGAAAATGTTGATGTTGTTAGAGAAAAACGTGTTTACAATTATGTTACGTTTACCTCACAATTCGATAAGAACGAGAATATGACCGAGACCGAAGCGATGTCTCTTTTGCAAAAAGCTAAATTAATTGAATTTATAGGTTCCTACGATACATTCTTTGACTACAAAAGATGGAATACAGAGGCTGATTACCGTCGGACTATTACTCGAGATTTAGGTGAATATGGGACATATTCTCTTTCGCCTGATTCTCCAATATGGGTATTCCCGTTCCCTGCTGATGCAACTCGTCATAATCTTTCATTGACTCAAAATTTTTAAGAACCAATTAATATGAAAAATTTATTTTTATTTTCTGTCACTATTGCGTTGCTATCATCCTGCGTCGCAAAATCTCCTGACAGTTATACAGTTAGTGGCTCAATTAATGATGCTGAAGGACATACCATATATCTTCGCACTATGTTCCCTGACACAATTGTACTTGACAGTGCCACAATTGAAAACGGAAAATTTGAAATTTCCGGGATCCATTCCAATGACCCGATGATAACTCTTTTATTTATGGGTGAACTAAAGGATATGGATAATAAAGCAAAATTGATATTTTATCGTGAATCTGGCGATATAATTGTAAACAATCTTTCTTTAAATGATTTTTCTGGAGCTTATGCAATAGGGACACCTACTAACGATGGTAAATATGCGTTTGATACCTCGGTAAAAGATCTAACTCAGCAAAAGGATTCCATTATACAATGTTTGATGGCGAATTATGAGAATGGTAACGATGATGATAAGTTTACATCATTGCAGGCTCAATTAGCCGAAAATAATAATCAGACGTTAAAAAAGAAAAAAGAATATATCTTAAATAATCCTGATAATTACTATGCTGTAGCTCTTATTAATGAGCTACGGCGCAGTGGAAGTCAAGTAACCACAGAAGAGTTGGAAACTTTTTATGCGTCTCTAACTCCTGACATGAAAGAGAAAGCATCCGATATCAGGAAAGAACTTGATATTCGTGCTATATTGGCTCCGGGGAAAAATGCGCCCGAACTTCTTGGTGTTATGCCTAACGGAACAGAAATCAAACTAAGTGATATGAAAGGTCATGTAACATTAATTGATTTTTGGGCTACATGGTGTGGACCATGTCGTGCATCATTTCCTCATATAGCTGAATTATACAATGAATATTCACCCAAAGGAATGAACTTCTTCTTTGTAAGTTGTGATGATGACAAAGACGCTTGGAGAAATTTTATTGCAGAAAGTAAGGATGGATTGTCAAATTACTATAATATCCTTGCTAAAATGCAGAAAGAGGGTGAGATTATAGATCAATCTGAAAATTATGCTGTACATTATATCCCGACAAAGTACCTTATAGATACTGATGGTAAGATTATTGGTAAGTTTGATGATCCTCAGGAACTGGATAATAAACTGCAAGAAATTTTTGGAAAATAAGACAAGAATAAAATTAACCTTTTCATCTAATGTAAATAGATTTATTTGAGTTGAAAACCGGAAGGCGGTGTGTCAAAATTGACGCGCCGCCTTTTTTTAAATGGAGTCAAACTATACCTCGTCGGTTTGCCTACTCTCAAAAATAATCGCTTAAATCTCGGGAAATCTGCGGTTTATTTTATTTGAATGTTTCCTCGGAGAAAACCCGATTAAAAAGCAATTTTATCCGGTATACTTCACAAAAACCGGTGAAATGCCAATTTTATCCATTATACTTCACAAAAATTGGAGCGACGGATGGTTTATCGTTGAGCGAAATTTATCTTTCAAATTATGGGCTGTTCATTTAAAATAACTATCTTTGCATAGATACAGAAACTCATGAAACAATCCCCTCGTCTTCAATGAAATTTAAAAGGCTTGAGATACAGAATATTGCTTCGGTGAGGCATGCCGTAATCGATTTTGACAAGGAACCCATTGCCGGCGCTCAGCTGTTTTTGATTAATGGTCCTACGGGGTCGGGAAAGAGCATTATCCTTGATGCCATTTGTCTGGCTCTGTTCCGTACGGCTCCACGACTCGAAAATCTTGGAAATCGCAAGATTGAAGAGCGGGAGACCGATGAGGCTGAGATGAGGCTGTCGTCTCCGCTCTCGCTTGTTCGTCGCGGGGCTCCTCAAGCGTTTGTGTCGCTATGTTTTGAAGGAAATAACGGACACATTTACGAGGCACGGTGGGAAACTCAGGTTTATGAAAGAGGCTCAAAAAAGGGACGTATAAAGGGCGAGATCCAGTCGGTCATTGACGAGACCGACGGTACAGAATTTCGTGGTGCGTCGGAGATTCGCGACCTGATTAAATCACAGGATGTCCTTGGGCTTGATTTCGGCCGTTTTACACGCACAACCATGCTTGCTCAGGGGTCTTTCACCCGTTTTCTCGCCGCCGACGAGAAGGAGAAAACCGACATTTTACAGAAGATTGTCGGGCTTGACATGTTCAGCCGCATCGGACGTAATATCGCCGAGATTTATTCTGAAAAAAAGCGGGCGCTCGATACCGAGAAGGCTGCTTTGGGAGCTATCGTATTCATGGATGACGAAACGCTTCAGATGACCCTTGGTCAACTCTCCGAGACTTCTTTGACTCTTGAATCAAAGAGAAAAGAATATGAAACCGTAAAAAATCGTGTCGCATATATTGAACGTATAGCCCGGCTTGGCAGTGAGGTGGCGGCACGGCGTGACGAGTGGGTTCTGGCTCTTGATGAGATACTTTCCGATCGGTACACCGATTTGGTGACAATTGACAGGTATGTCACGCGTATCACCCCTCTTGTCGACCTGAAGAACAGTTTGAAAACTGCTACCGGTGTCCGTGACTCTCTTATAAGTGATGAAAAATCGTTATCCTCCCGTCAGGCAGCCATCGAGGCCGGACTCGTCGGTTTGGAAAACTCAATCGGGTCACAGCAGGCGAGCCTGAAAAAACTGCAGGCCGATTTAAAAGATATTGAACCTTTTGAGACGCTGATTAACAACAGTCAGTCAATCAAGGAGAAAATAAAACAGTACAATTCTCTGCTCGACAAGATTGCTGCTGCCCGTAGCCGTCAGTCGGTTCTGCGTGAAAAGGTGCGCGATGTCTCAGGCCCAATTAAAACCATCGAGGCCGATATTGAAACACGAGAAAAATCGCTTGCCCGGGCTGTCGAGTATGAGAAAACATTGTCCGGGTCATTTGATAAGGCCGAATTTGACCGTCTCACCTCTCGTGTCGTCGAGGCGGGGGAGCGGCTTAAGTTGTTCAACCGGGCTGTTGTTCCATCAAAAAAGATTGATGAGATTACCGGCCGCATAGATCATTTGCTTGCCGACCAGATCGATTGTGAAACTACATTGTCGGGTTGTGAGGTTACCTTAAAGACAGCAGTAGCCGAGGCCGAAACGGCTGCAAAACAGCTTGAGACTTTTACTGAACGTTATGAGCGTGCCCGTAGGTCGGTAAGCGATGCCGCAACCGAGCTGCGTCACGGTTTGAAAAAAGGAGACCGATGTCCGGTCTGCGGGGCCGACATCCATGCCGACTTGCTTGATGATACATTTGAAAAAGCTTTTCGTCCGTTTGAGGAACAGCTCGCCGAGTTGACCTCCGTGTCACGCGGAGCAACTGATCGTGTCAACAATGCCAGGACAGCTGTTGACACCACGCTAAAGGTCATTGATAATTTAAAGAAGAACATAGAAAAAGAAAACCGTAACCTTGACAGTGCAAAAAAAGAGCTGATCAAATCGCTTGCAGCCACCGGTACTCCGGTCGATACAGCTGGCTTGACTTCTCATATTGAAAACGAAATCGAATCACTTAACCGCAGTATTGCTGATGATAATATAAAGGTTAAGGAACATTCGGCTGCTCAAGACCGTATTATAGCAGCTACCGGCAGGGTGACTTTGTTGACAGAACAGCTTGCCGGATCCAAAGACCGTTTGGCTCGTCTCAGCTCAGGCAGGGACCGTCTCACCCAAAGTTTTAATGTCGAGACCGACAACATCGACGCTCTCACGCTTGAGGCGGCAACCTGCAAGGATGATATCATGACAAACATCCCGGCCCAATGGAATAACGTCACTATCGACAGGCTTACCGATGAGATTGACACTCTATGTAATCGTTACAAAACACTTGACACTCAGATTAACAAGCTCGTCGAGACTCTTAAATCCGATCAGTCGCTTCATGACGATATAGGGCAGGTGCTTTTGGCGATAGATAAAATTGAGATTGTCGATGATAATATTATACCTGTCTCGTCGTCACGACTCCGTGCCGAGACCAATCGTTTCCTTGCCGACCGTGCCGCTATCATGGCCCGTAAGGCCGATAATGATGCCGAAATATCGCGTCTCAATATACTCGTCACTGACTTTTATACAACAAATCCCGACCTGAATCCTGACTTCTGTGACAAATTTATACAATCGCTTTCCGCCGACTTTACCGACCGGCTTCAGGCTACAATCACCGACATCCGTGATAAAGAACGCAATGCCCGCCATGCTTTTGTCGCGGCCGAGAATATTTATAAATCACATCTTGACACCACGATAGAACAGTCTGTGCCCGAAGATAAAGAGGTGCTCGTCGGGCTGGTTGCTGTGCTCGACGGTGAAATCAAGACTTTGACCGAAACCGTCGGTGCGCTCCGGCAGAGAATAGCCGATGATGCCGAACATAAAAAGCGTCATGCCGCACGTATCGCCGTTATTGATGCACTCGAGAGTGAGGTTGCCGTCTGGAGCGAGGTCAACAGTGATTTTGGCGGACAGAACGGCGACCGTTTCAGCCGCATAGCCTGTGCTTATGTCCTCAATCATCTGATTGAGCGTGCTAACTACTACTTGCCTATGTTCACATCACGTTATCGGCTTGCGTCCAATTCGGGTTCGCTCGAAATAAGGCTTCATGACAATTTATCGGGTTATACACGTGCGTTCAATACACTCTCGGGTGGCGAGAGTTTTATGGTTTCATTGTCATTGGCACTTGCCCTTTCGGCAATTCAGGATGCTCGCATGATTCCCGATACAATCTTTATTGACGAGGGTTTTGGCACTCTTAGCGCCGACTGTCTCGACAGTGTCACCAACACCCTCGAACAGCTTCACCTGATTGAGGGTCGCCGCGTGGGCATCATCAGCCACATCGAATCGCTACGCGAGCGCATCCCCGTTAAAATCACCGTCACTCCTGCCGGTCAACATTCCGACATCTCAATCACCCGCGATTAAAGTGGATATTATAAATAACAAAGGCGCTGAATTCAGCGCCTTTGTTATTTATGGTCTACGACCTATGTTTGGGTTGATTACAGTCCG
>JAIDNJ010000155.1 GCA_029063895.1 Muribaculaceae bacterium
GGGTACTTACGTAGATATGAAATCTTAAAAGGAGATGTGTCAAAAAAAGACACATCGCCTTTATTTTCATTACATCTTCATTATTTTTAGTCATAATTTATTAAAAGAACTCAAAACCTGGCGACGTTTTTGGATGTCAATCATAATATTTCGTATTTTTGCAGATAAATATATTCCAATTCATAATCAACATGAAATCCATTACTGCAACTCTTGGCTTTTCAGCCCTATCTTTAATAGCAATGGCATCAAATCCCACTATAAAATATCCGGTTGCGCCAACCTCAAAAACAGTTGACACATACTTTGGCATGTCGGTTCCCGACCCTTATCGTCCCCTTGAAAACGACACGGCTGCGGCCACAAAAAAATGGGTCGAGGAAGAAAATAAAGTCACACGCAGCTATCTTGACGCCATTCCGTTCAGGAACAATCTTCGCGACCAAATAGCAGCCTACCAGAACTACACGAAATACAATCTCCCGGTGCTCGGAAATGACGGTAAGTATTATTTCTATGAGAATGACGGGCTCAAAAATCAGGCCGTACTTTACCGCACCGACAAAATCGGCGGTGAAGCCGAGGTCTTTATTGACCCCAATACCCTCAGTGACAACGGTACGGTAGCGCTTACCGGCACAAGCCAGTCTAAAGACGGTCGATACACAGCCTACACCATTTCGCGAAACGGGTCGGACTGGACCGAGATATATGTTATGGACACAGCCACAAAACAACTGTTGCCTGACCACATCGAGTGGGCCAAATTTACCAATGCCGAGTGGGCCGGCGACGGATTTTTCTACTCGGCCTATCCCCGTCCTGAAAGTGGCAAGGAGTTTTCAAACTCAAACGAGAATCATCGTATCTATTATCACCGCATCGGTACTCCTCAGGCCGACGATGTCCTCATCTATGAAGACCTTGAACACCCGCTGTTTTTCCACACCGCGATTGTAGCCGGAGACGAAAAACTGTTATTTGTCAGTGTAGGCGGTAACGGTGTCGGAAACGGACTGAAAGTTAAACCTCTCGACACTCCCAATGCCGATTGGACCGTAATAGAACCGTCACAAGATTATCTTTTTGAAGTCGCAAAAGTCAAGGACGGCAAAATCTATTACATCACCTCAAAAGACGCGCCAAACAAGCGTGTAATGACAGCATCGGTCGATGACCCCACCAACATGAGCGTTTTTATCGCCGAAGACCCCAAGGCCGTACTTGACGCTGTCAGCTTCACTCCCGACAAGATGATTGTCAACTATGAACAGGATGCCTCGACCCATCCCTACATATACTCACTCGACGGCCATCGCATCGATGAAATCAAACTCCCGACATTTGGCACCGCTTCATTCTCGACATCGACAAAGAGCCCCGAGGTTTACTATTCATTCACATCGTTTCTCTATCCTACCTCGATTTTTGCCTATGACGTGTCGACCGGTCAAAGCACAGTTGTAAAGACACCCGATGTCAACGGATTTAATCCTGCCGACTATGTTACCGAACAGGTATTTTATCCATCGGCCGACGGCACGATGATTCCAATGTTCCTCACTTACAAAAAAGGGCTTGAACGCAACTCATCCAATCCGGTATATCTCTATGGATATGGAGGCTTCAACATATCGTTACCACCGTCATTCAGTGCAAACCGACTCGTCTGGCTCGAAAACGGCGGTATCTATGCCCAGGCCAACCTGCGAGGTGGCTCTGAATATGGAGAACAATGGCATCAGCAAGGCACGAAACAGAACAAACTTAACGTGTTTAATGACTTCATTGCAGCTGCCGAGTACATGATCAAACAAGGCTGGACCAATCCCGAGCTCATCACTATCGAGGGTGGCAGCAACGGCGGGCTTCTTGTCGGCGCCACCGTCAACCTGCGTCCCGACTTGTTCAAGGTCGCTATTCCGCGTGTCGGTGTCATGGACATGATGCGCTATCATCTTTTCACCATAGGCTGGAACTGGGCTCCTGACTACGGCACCAGTGACGATTCAGAAGAAATGGCAAGCTATCTGCTCGGCTACTCTCCTGTCCACACCATCAAATCGGGCCCCGATGTAAAATATCCCGCTATACTTGTAACTACAGCCGACCATGACGACCGCGTTGTACCGGCCCATTCATTCAAGTATGCCGCCACTCTTCAGGCCGCACAGACCGGAGATGCCCCAAAACTCATCCGTATTGACTCTAATGCCGGACACGGAGCAGGAAAACCAATTGCCAAGGTCATTGACGAACAAGCCGACATCTACAGCTTCATCTTCAACAACATTGGCATTACGCCCAAAACAAAATGAGATTGGTCCAATTTAAAATACTGAAAGCGGCCGGCGTGATTCCGGTGCTTTTACTGACGGCATGTTTTACCGGCATTGAAAGCACTCCAAAAATCACTGCCGACCAGCTTAAAAAAGAGAAAATACAATCAGGGTCACCCGAAGAAACCATGTCGGTGACCATTGCTCCTGAACGTCCGTCAACATGGATGCCGGGACGCCTGTATCTTGTCTCGGATCCACGCATCAAACTCGTTTTCAGCGGTACATCGGAGGATAAACTCCCCCAGCCCGGCGACACTCTCATCTATACCGGTAACGAAGGATTGCCTTCACTCATGGGTACAACAAACGTTGCCTTTAAATTTTTAAACAAGAAAAATCAGGCCGATACCTTGACCTACGTATCGGATGTGTCACCTGAGGACCTTGCCGAGCGCCGTCGTCTCGACATTCCGTTTATGATCGACCTGCAACTGGTAGCCACCGCCGACTCACAGCTTGTCGGTAAGGAGCTGTTCATAATGACACCCTACCGATATGACATGAACAACAGGCCCGTCAATGGTCGCAAATTTATAAAGGTAACAGTAGACCGCGCTGTGGCAGGGAATGCCGACTACCCCATAAGACTTTTACTCACCGACTGCGATTCAAAGCAATTTTCAGTTTTAATGACCACCGGCAACGACCGTAGTTCAACCCGAAATTTTGCAACCCTCTTCTCGATAAAAGACCCGCGGGAACGCTATCCTATGATAAGCGACGAAAACTGGGAAGCAATCACCTACTCGCGTGTGCTCCCCTACATGACACGCGACGAGGCGCGTATGGCTGTCGGCTCGCCTACCGAAATTGACCGCGGCCGCAACTATAGCTCCTCATATGAACGCTGGATTTATCCCAACGGAGCCTATCTGGTTTTTGAAGACGGTCTACTAAAAAGCTTTCGTATATGAAACTGACATTTCTCGGTACCGGAACTTCGACCGGTGTTCCCTCGCTCAACTGCGACTGCCCTGTGTGTATGTCAACCGACCCTCACGACCGCCGCATGAGGTCGTCGGCACTGCTTGAAACCGACGGACAGACGCTACTGATTGACTGTGGCCCCGATTTCTATCACCAGATGCTCGCCTATCACCGTTTCGGGCAAATCGAGGCTGCGCTCATCACCCATACCCACTATGACCATCTTGGAGGTGTCGATGACCTGAGACCATACTGCAATCATCGCAAGTTTCCAATATACTGCCAGCCCAACGTGGCCGAAGACCTGCGCAACCGTGTGCCTTATTGTTTTGTCGAGAATCCCTATCCCGGCGTGCCTACATTTAACATACACTATGTCGAGCCAATGGAAAAATTCAACATTGGCCCTACCGAAATTCTTCCGGTACCGGTCATGCACGGCAAGCTGCTCATTGTAGGTTACATTTTCAATCACCGTCTCGGCTACATCACCGATGCCAAGACTCTCCCCGACGAGACTGTCGCGGCGCTCAAGGGTGTCGACACGCTCATTATCAATGCCCTGCGCATAAAAGAACATCATTCCCACATGAATTTGTCTCAGGCTCTTGACGTTATAAAAACAATCAATCCCTGCCGGGCCTACCTGATTCACATGAGTCACGACATAGGCTTTCATGCCGAGGTGTCTGCGCAACTGCCCGACAACGTCAGCATAGCTTACGACGGACTGACAATCGAAATTTAAGCCCGCTTAACCGACAACGTAACGGCCGCCAGGTATCAGAGAAATTATGCGGGTAACTACCCAGCAAGTTACATAAACGGCAATAGCCATGACCGGTATCGCGGAGGCTACCGGCATTGTTCCAACAAAAATCTTTGCATAGATTCCGAGCACAATGATGTGCATGAGATACATGCCATAACTCATTTTTGAAAGGCTCTCGACCGGCTTCATAAGCCATTCGGGAGCTTTCTTTATGGTCTTGAAGATGATAAAAAGGCCAAATGCCATCAGCGCTACATTGGGTGTACAGAAACGCCACGGCATCTCTACCATCGACCAATTGACATCGGCCGGATTCATGTGACGTATCGACATGAAAATATAGAATGTCGGTATAAATCCAATGATATAGCATGTCAATCCGACGCACCACGACCTGGCGGCGCTCCAGTCGACATACGTGCGGATATAGTGGGCAAGAACCACATAACCTATATAACCGGAATAATAATATAATGCATGGAATTCATTCCAGAGCGACTCGCCTATGATGTCACCGAGATAAATATGACCGTAGGCCATGAAAGTCGTCAGGAACCATATACCGATGAAAACAAGCTCGCCACGACGTGACACGGTCTGGAGCCACGGCGATATGACCGGCATAATCAAATAAACGCCTATGAGCATATAGATGAACCACAGGTGACCGGCATGCGCATTGAAGTTATATATCAGCCCCGAAAGATTGGAAAGAATAGAGCCCGACGGCGCGTTATCAAAAACATAGGGCGAAAACACATATATCAGCGACCAGATAATAAACGGAATGACAACACGGCCACCGCGGCGGGTAAAAATTTAAGAGCCGACCCCTTGACCGGGACAAGGAGATAGGAAGAAGCCATCACAAACAGCGGCACACAAGACCTGACGATACTATTTGAAAATGCCACCGTACGGAATGAGTCCAAATCAAGTGAATAGTTCAACACGAGCCCGTCGGCGATATAAAAACACTCTCCACAGTGAGTGATAATAACCATGAGACATGCTATTGCACGTAAAAAATCAAGAAAAATGACACGCGGTCGAGAGTCTGACTTTGACATAACGTAACGATTGATTTGTGATAGATTAGCTATTGATTACAAAAGTATGAAATTAAATCGGGATTGACAAACTGCCGTGACACGCCTGTACAATTCATGAAGAGATTTAAACACCGCGTCACTGCCAAAATGTCAGTGGGATGTCAGTTATTAAATTTAAATTAAAAATTTTAACTATTTGGCATGCAACAAGTTTCATTTCGGGTCAACCTTTTTGGCACATTATTTGTTCAATATGTAGTTAGAGCGAAAAGAAATGAGTAGCTCGGACAACAACTTAAAAACAAATAATAAAACAACATAAAAAACAGAAAATATTATGGGAAAAACTATTGGTATTGACTTAGGAACCACTAACTCATGTGTGGCAGTAGTAGAAGGTAACGACGCAGTCGTAATTCCTAACAGCGAAGGCCGCAACACAACTCCATCGGTAGTAGCATTTATCGACGGTGGCGAACGTAAGGTCGGCGATCCTGCAAAACGTCAGGCCATCACCAACCCCAAACGTACTATTTATTCAATCAAGCGTTTCATGGGTGAAACATACGATCAGGTTGTAAACGAAATCGAGCGCGTACCTTACAAAGTTGTACGCTCGGCCAACAACCTTCCCCGTATCGACATCGACGGACGCGAATATACTCCGCAGGAAATCTCGGCTATGATTCTCCAGAAAATGAAGAAGACCGCCGAAGACTATCTCGGTCAGGAAGTAACCGACGCAGTCATCACCGTTCCTGCCTACTTTAACGACTCTCAGCGTCAGGCTACCAAAGAAGCCGGCGAGATTGCAGGTCTTAAAGTTCAGCGTATCGTAAACGAACCTACCGCAGCCGCTCTTGCCTACGGTATCGACCGCAAGGATAAAGACATGAAGATTGCCGTGTTTGACCTCGGTGGCGGTACATTTGATATCTCGATCCTCGACCTTGGCGGTGGCGTGTTTGAAGTACTCTCGACCAACGGTGATACCCACCTTGGCGGTGATGACTTTGACCAGGTTATCATCAACTGGCTCGCCGACGAGTTCCAGGCCGAACACAACATCGACCTCCGCAAAGACCCGATGGCTCTCCAGCGTCTTAAAGAAGCTGCCGAAAAAGCCAAAATCGAGCTTTCGAGCACCACTTCAACCGAAATCAACCTCCCCTACATCATGCCGGTTGACGGTATACCCCAGCACCTTGTAAAAACTCTTACACGTGCTAAATTTGAACAGCTTGCCGACAAACTCATCCAAGCTACCATCAAGCCTTGTGAGCAGGCTCTTAAAGATGCCAAACTCTCGACAAGCGATATCGACGAAGTAATTCTCGTGGGTGGTTCAACCCGTATTCCTGCCGTTCAGGCAATTGTAGAGAAATTCTTTGGCAAAGCACCTTCAAAAGGTGTCAACCCTGATGAAGTAGTCGCTGTCGGTGCATCTATTCAGGGTGCGTCAATGAGCGGTAACTCAAACTTCAAGGATGTCGTTCTTCTCGACGTTGTGCCCCTCTCGGTTGGTATCGAGACCCTCGGTGGCGTTATGACCAAACTTATCGAAGCCAACTCGACAATTCCTATCCGTAAGAGCGAGACCTTCTCAACCGCAGCCGATAACCAGCCTTCAGTTGAGATCCACGTTCTTCAGGGCGAACGTCCTATGGCAAAAGATGACAAGACTCTTGGTAAATTCCACCTCGACGGCATCGCACCCGCTCCCCGTGGTATACCTCAGATTGAAGTAACTTTTGAAATCGACCAAAACGGTATCCTCAACGTATCGGCCAAAGATAAAGCTACCGGCAAAGAGCAGTCAATCCGTATCGAGGCTTCAAGCGGTCTTACCGATGACGAAATCAAACGTATGAAAGATGAAGCTGCCGCCAACGCTGCTGCCGACGCTAAAGAAAAAGAACGTGTCGACAAGCTCAATCAGGCCGACGCCATCATCTTCCAGACCGAGAAACAGCTTGCCGACCTCGGTGACAAGATTCCGGCTGACAAGAAAGCCGCTATCGAAGGCGCTGTAGCCAAACTCAAAGAGGCTCACAAAGCTCAGGACATCGCAGCTATCGATGCCGCAATCAAAGAAATCGAAACCACCTTTGGTGCAGCTCAGCAGGATATCCTCAACGCTCAGGCCCAGCAGCAGGCAGGTGCTCAGCCCGGCGCACAGCCCGGTCCCGATGCATCGGCTCAGGGAGGCGACGATCATGTCACCGACGTTGACTTTGAGGAAGTGAAATAAGATATAACTCACAAAGCTCCTTGCAGGAGCAAATAATCCCACTGGCGGTGTGTCAAAATTTGGCACACCGCTTTTTTATTGGAAGTAGATACATCCAATCCTTTAATAGGACGGTATGCATGGCTTAAAAGAGGGATTAAATTACTGCTTAATGCGAGAATACATACTTTTTTTGTATCTTTGCAGTTAACAGCTTTGCATGAGAAAACAGACCATCTGCGTCGATATGCGCGTAGGTTAACTCGCAAATAATATTTGTCGTTATAATAAAAAAGTGGACACGATATGTCGGAAGAACAAATGAACAGTTATCGGCTCACGTCGATGGAGGAGCCTGGCGATGAGCGAATGGCTCAGATCATGCGCGAGGTTGCCGAGGATGCACGCGAAAGCACTCGCCGGGCTGCCGAACGTGTGGCCGCCGGCATCGAGGCTGCCTCGCAAGCGGCACAAGAGAAATGGGGCGATGCCATAAATAAAATTAAGAATGGCAACTTCTGAACATCGTCCTGTGTTGATTGTGATTGCCGGACCCAATGGGTCGGGTAAAACCTCTGTGACCTCAAAGATTCTTCATCATGAGTGGTTAGAGGATTCGGAATATATCAACCCTGACAATGTGGCTCGCGATGTATTCGGTGACTGGAACAATAAGGACGCTGTTCTTAAAGCCGCCAACTATTGTAATGATTGGCGCGAAAAATGTCTTGCCGAACAAAGAAGCCATATTTTCGAGACGGTCATGTCGGCAGGCGATAAGGTGGATTATATAATGCGGGCAAAGATGGCTGGATTCTTTATAAGGTTGTTTTTTGTATCGACCGAATCTCCTACCATAAATGCTAAGCGTGTTGCTAACCGCGTATTGAATGGCGGTCACGATGTTCCTATCCCCAAGATCATATCTCGTTACGACAAGTCCATCGCCAACTGTCAGCTTTTAGCTCCCATTGTTGATCGTCTATATGTTTACGATAACTCTGTGGAGGATGCGGATGCACAGATTCTGTTTCGCATGAGTAATGGCGAGGTGGTAAAATCTTATACTGACGATGTGCCAGATTGGGCTAAAATCATCCTACCAAAATAAAGAACGATGAAGTAATGATATCATTCTTAGCTATTTGAAAACTCATATTTGTACCATACATTATTAAGTTTCTGATTATCAAATATGATTATATTTGAGGAAGTGAAATAAACAATCCCAATTCACGATAAATCGAGTAGGTCGGGAAACGAAAGTTTTCTGATCTACTTTCGTTTTCTTTCCTCTCACACCACCGTACGTGCCGTTCGGCATACGGCGGTTTCGTGCTTATCTTATCCCTTTTTGGACTCCGCATAGTGGATATCGTCACTTCTTCTCTCTAGTCGGGATACGCCCTATCGTCTTGAAAAGAGAGTTCCTCTTCGGACATCTGACTACTAAAATTTCCAAATACACAGATTGTCGTATGAGATAGTACACGACTCGGCCTTTCGCCTTGACCGTCCCGCGGTCGGCTACTTCGGCCTCTGCTGACTCCTCGACATTCGTTGTTACTATCCTTGCGGACTGCCGAGGCCTCACGGGA
>JAIDNJ010000156.1:0-6300 GCA_029063895.1 Muribaculaceae bacterium
CTTATATATCTTAAATGCAATGGTCTACTGCCTGTCGTAGAAAATTACTATAACAAACCTGGAGAAAAAAACAAAGAACAGTCCGAACGGATTGATTTATATTTGTCAATGTCGCTTTTAGCTTCCGTCCATGATCTCTGCAATTGACGGCAGTTTGAAGATATGGCAGCCATTGATTTTTTCCATGCACTTAACCTGCATCAAGCCTCCAAGTCTTTGGAGGTCTGCAAGAATGAGAAAGTAAGAGTTTGCTACCTCATCCATCAGCTCAGCGAAAAGATTGATAAAGGTATGCGCTGCGAATGGATCGGAGCCATGCTCCGGAATACAGGCATTGAACAGGATTATTACCGTTCAAAATATCGTGAACCTATAAGCGATCAAGAATAAAGAGTTTGCAGAAGCCTTGAAAGAAATCCTCGGCTGACGCTTTACTTTATCATCGTATCTTATATATACGGTTCTAAACTAAAGTTGGTGTAGAGCCGTATTCTTTCTTTTTGGAAGGAACGAAAGGGAGAATAAAAATTTTTATTCCCTTCTTTTCTCCCTTTAAGCCACCAAACAAAACACCCAATCTTACGCCAAAAAATGGGTGTAAAATTGGGTGTAGTTTGCTTAATTGCTTGATAATCAAGCATTATTGCGGAAAGACAGGGATTCGAACCCTGGGTACCCGTAAGGGTACAACGGTTTTCGAGACCGTCCCGATCGACCACTCCGGCATCTTTCCTCGGTTTGCGATGCAAAGTTAGTCATTTTTTTTGTATCATCGCCAATTTTACTAAAATTTTTCTCACATTTTTCAAATTAAAATTATCCACAGTAATTCTGTTCAAGATTTATCACAGAAAATTTATATATACAATGTGTTTTTCATTTATTTTATTTATCTTTGTGGCGCAAAATACATTTTAGCCTGTCAATTGGTTAAATTTGTCATTATTTTGCCATAATGCATCTTATAATTAAAAGCATATCACTTATATATGAAACGACTTTTTGCTTTCGTCATACTAATTATATCTATAGCGACATCTTATGCTCAAAATTCTGGATCAAGCTTCCGCACTAAAGCCGATGAAGCGATGGCCGCAAAAGAATATGTCAAAGCACGCTATCTCTATCTAAAAGCATATCAAGCATTTGTAAACAACTCAAATACAGCAGATGCGATTCCTTGCGCTGTCAATGTCGCCTCACTCTATCATCGAGAAAATTACTACAAGGAAGCATTTGAGATTTTGTCTTCGGCCGAGCGATTCTTAAATTCAACAGAAGAATCATCATCAAAGACCCAGCCGGCACTCCACTACCCTATCGACCGTGAACGCCAGCGCATGTATCTCAAACTGCGTAACACCGAACGAGCCAATGAACAACTCTCCCGAATGAAAGGATGGGCCGAACAGGCGTCAGACAGTACCCTTACCATTGATCTACTCTCGGCTTCGGCTCAGCAGTATTATTCTTTGGGATTGACCGACAAAGGTGATGCTGCGGTTAACAGTCTTATTGCATTTTATCAGCGCAACAGTGATTTTGACAAAGCCGGTGAATGTTATAAAGACCTCATCAACATGGCCAACAACACCGGAAGCGCCCGTCTTATCTCCCGAGCATATGATAAATACATATCTTGGTCTGACTCAATTGCCGGTGTAAAATCAGATGCACGTGTTGCAGCAATTCAGCAGCAACTCGACCAGGCCAACGCTGATATCGCCGACCGGGATAGCTCTCTTACAACAAAAACAGCTACAATTATCGGTCTCTGTATTCTTGCCGCAATTCTCGCAGGAGCGCTCATCTTTGTATCGATACTTCTTTTACGTTACATCGCTCTCAGCCGCCGCCAAAGCAAACAGATAACTACACTTCAATCTCATAACGAGCTTAAAACACGTTTCATCTCAAATATTACCACTCAGATGAAACCGACTCTCGACACGCTTCCTCAGTCGTTACCTGCCGTGCAAGCCCTCCATACATTTGTAGGTCACATTCAGGAGCTGTCAAATCTCGAGTCAACGCTCACAAATATCTATCCTACCGAATCAACCGACATCACGGCATTCTGTCGCGACATCACCGAAAGCATCAAAGATAAACTGGCCCCTGATGTAAAAATGATTGTTGACACTCCCAAAATGACAGCACCAATCAGTCAGGAACCTCTCACCCACGTATTAACTCATTTGCTTAATAATGCCGCGCTTCACACTCCGTCGGGTGGCAAAATTTGCCTTGAAGTAAAAAAACGTGGTCCCCATAACATCCAGTTTATCATTACCGACACTGGTACCGGAATGACTCCCGAAAAACAAAATGACCTTTTCATTCCGTTTGCAACCGTTCGAGATTTAACCAAAGGTGACGGACTCGGACTCCCGATTTGTTCGCTCATGACAATCAAAATGAAAGGTAATCTTCGTCTTGACGAAACATACACCAACGGTACCCGCTTCATAATGGAGCTTCGACCCTGATGTATAAAATGAAAACCAATATATTACAATAAATCAAAGATGAGGCTGTGTCAAAATTGACACAGCCTCATCTTTATACGCATGCCTAATTATAGCCATATTATTTCATTAAAATTTTGGGTGGTTAGGACATTTGTCACAATCAATGAGGATTTAATTGTCTATCTTTGCGGCAAAAATAATTTGTTAGACGATGAAATCGGTTAATTTACTTTTAGTTATACTCATTGGCGTATTATTCCCGGCAAGTTTGACGGCGAAAGGGCAACTTGTGGAAGGGAATGTTTATCTTTCGTCAGGAAAGATTGTGAAGGCTCGCGACTCGATTCGTATTTCTCTTCCCGTCAAGAAAAAGAAGCTGAGTATTTTTGAAAATGCCTATACTGCTCGTCAAAAAATGATGGAGGAAATTGTTCCGACTACGGTTGATTCACTGGTTGTTTGGTCTTCTACGTCGGTCGAGCGTCACCATACACTTTGCTATGTCGGTAAATATGGTTGGGCGTGGCGATTAGACAACGGACCCCATATCCGTGTTTACTGCTTCTCGCCAAAAGGTTATTATGTTGCCGGGAACGGAGGTATGTGGTACAGAGTGAAGAGTGTCGTAATAATAGATAAGGACGGCGAACTCTTTGTCATTAAAAAGCCGGATAAGCGTGCTAATGACAAATTCATTAAACAAGTAACCTCACTGGTAGCCGACGACCCGATCCTTGTAGCAAAGTTAAACGAGGCGTATGGAAGCCGTGAAAAGATATTGAGAATGTTATCACTTTATTCACCTATATTATAAATATGAAAATTAAATCAATCATCTTGGCAACATTGCTTGTTGCGATTGCATTGCCCTGTGCAGCAAAGAAAGAGAAGAAGGTCGAGAACGATAAAGAAGATGTTCACATTGAGGTAATTCTTTTCTCGGGAGATACAATCAACGGCTATCTCAGAAGCGACCTCAAAACCGGATTAAAGAATATATTTTCTAAATCGGGTACGATTAATCAATATATCAATGTGGGAGAGCAACCGCGCGGAGGTGAGACTCAACGTTTAAGTGCATCCCAAGTAAAAGAATATCGCTTTCTTGAGCCTACTGAGGGTTATCCCGAAGGCGCGAGAACTATCTCGGAACGTATTAATTCCCCAAATCCATTCAAGCCTCACGCCTCGGTTCGTGGTTTCGCTTATGTCAAAGATACCCGAGACTCTGGCTCGATTTTATGGTGGCGCGTATGGAAGTCATACGGTGGACAAAATACTCAATTTCGTCTTGTTACGGCTATCGGTGTTAAGCTGAAAGGTGCAAAAGCAGCATATCCGCTCATAGTGGATGGTAGCACGGAAATGTGGGGTATAATGAACTATCTGAAAAAGAAATATCCTGAGCTGTATCAGTATGTTAATGATTATTACTATAAAGGTGAAGACGGCAAAGCGCATCGTAAAGAATTACTTGATAACCCGTCAACATTCTTGGTACTTTATGAGGATTTCCTAAAGACTCACGAGCCTTTATCTGACCCGGATGAGAAACATGAGCCAAAAAGAAAAAAATAGTAACAACTATAAGAAATATGAATACTATGGCACGCAATGACGGCACACGCTCCCGACGAAACATATAAATGTGACGCCGGAATACAGTGTGCCTACCTTGGACAACTGAGCCGGCAATCTTACTCCGTGTAGCGACACACCGAGTAAGTATCTACCGATTATATATGAAATTTAACAACGGCTACACCTATGACGGCAATAACGCCATACGCCTTTGAGGTTACGCCACTGACTTCTCTTCAATGTCTTTTCGCGTCATTGCCTTATACTCTGAAAACCTGCCTGCAAACGGAAACTATGCGAGCTGACATATTCATAGGTTAACACTTACGAATGACGCTCGAAATCATCGCCCCCCGCATGGCATTAACGGCACACGCTTACACATCGAGTCATATTGTATGTGACTCAGCTTAAGCGTATGTGCCTATAAGTGAAATCTATTTTTATCCAAGAATATTAATATAACAGTCTTGGTATCAAGAGACACTTTTTGTAAACAGCACCTTCTCAGTTTTATAAACCTTGTATTCCTCTAAGGAAAGGAAGATGCGGCAATCGATAAATATAGATACTATCAGTACCCATCAAAGCTGCGTCTTCTATTGATATTTCTCGATGTGCAAAATTCGGATAATCAACAATGAGTAATTCATTTCCAGTTTTCCATACTTTACAATAACTTGGAGACACATCGTATAGAAATGTATCATACCAACTATAAGATAGCTTTTCAACACGATTGCCGAAAGTTATAAGATAGGAATAATTCGTAAAGTCAAGATTGTCAATAGTATTGAAAATTATGGAGTCAAGGCACATCTTATAATATTCTAAATCGGAGTCATTATGAATTAGTGCGAAACCATAAGGATAAAAATTATACTCACTGGTTATGCTCGTTTTCACTCTACCAAGCTCCTCAAATTTAACACTATGCCGATAAAATGTCACTCCGCATAACAGAGTTATTACTAAGGAAATTGGAATTATTGTAATCCAAAATCGTTTATCGGTCAGTTTCATGGTGTTCAAGGAGTTTTCGGGTTGAGTTTATGATGTCTTTCCATGACGCGCCGTCAAGGTCAAAAGACAGGGCGCGGTCATAATCCCAGTCAAGACCTTTACCATCGGTGGCTTTCCGGGTTGGCAAAATCTCCAGAGTGCGGCTGTCGTGTTTCAGAAGCACACCTGTGGAGTGTTGGTAAAGCTGTCGCCATGAGCGTTGCTTCATGGCTTTGATCAGTTCTGCGTTTTTCATCTCCACATATTTGCCATGCAGACTTGCATGGAATATTTCCATGAGAGTATTCTCAAATTCTCCGTTACCACAGTCTATGGGGAGGAATTTAATCGGAAGATTCGCAGTTACATTATATACCGTAACAAATATATATTCCTTGTCAGTGCGGTAAATACGACACCTTCCAGTGCCATCCAACTCCGGGCAACTGTCGTTGTATTTTCGATTGATTTTTCGCCACCGGTATAGAGCCAATACAATCGCAGCGAGGACGAATATTGCGACCGAACCATACGACGGACCATCATAATATTCAAACACCGTCATATTATTCTCCGGATTGTCTTTCTGATATACCACACCTATGCTGTCGCCAACGGCAAAACCATTTGCATGCATACCACCTTTATATGTTACACCGTTCACTGTAAAGTTGTAATGTATTATAGGACCACTGTTGCCTATATAGCCAATATCTGAAATTACAGTCGATGTATGTTCCGGATTTGCCGACAAAGCATTGTATTTGTGGTTTTGGAAATACAAACCTCCGATAAGAAATGGCACGAGAATCAGCAACATAGCACCAAATGGCAAGTGCCTCTCACCCCGCTGTCCAAAGAAAAACCGATATATTTTGCTGTCAGATTTCATTCTTTATCCATGTTGATGCACTCCGAAAATTTCAAGTTTGCTTTCGTCAAGATTTATAAGTATGTCAACTTCATCACTTCCGCCATCTTCCAGCCATATCAGTTCTTTATCATTGTTTAAGTAGCCGTTGGTTATATCTCTCTCAATAAGCTCTTTGCTGACAAGAATAATGTAGGCATATTGAATATCCTCAGAATCTTTCCATCCAAAAAACTGATGACGATATTTATTATACGGGTATGCGGTATATTCCAAACTCCCCGATGGATACTCTATCAGATAATCCCCGCTTTCAGCCGGTTTTATTGAGTCAGTGAAATGCTTTATGAGTATTTCTCTCGCTCTTTCATATTG
>JAIDNJ010000156.1:6400-8856 GCA_029063895.1 Muribaculaceae bacterium
TGGCCATTTAACCATAAGTCCGACAAATGCAATGACTGCGCACAAGATCAAGATGATTGGTATCATATCAGCTGGCTATTAAGATCAGAAAAACTGCAAAACGAGGAATCCGAGAAATCCGTTGGTAAGATTATTATCGGCATTATCTATATCATTGAGATCTATCCATTTTAAATAAGTTTAGTTGGTGATTCGTTTCAATCCCAGCGCAGAATAATCCTTGCGATATTTGGCAATCAAATCATAGTCGTGCAACTCATGTATTATAATAATACTGCTGTCTTTCTTCTGATGTTCATTTATAGATGACCATGGCGCGTAAATATTAATCCTTCCAAGTGAATCTATAGTATAATATATCTCATCAGTATAAAACTCATAAAACGAACTATCGTTTATGGTAGATGCCGAGTGATTTGGACTGATTGAAATGCATTCGTGATTTCCAAGAAGTCCTCCTGATTTATAATCAATATACCATTCTTGTCCGTTGACGCAGATTATTTCTTTTCCGGATTGTATATATTCTAAATCAGGTTCGTAATCCATAAATAACCAAGGTTTGAACATCACCAGATAACAAGCAACGAGGAACAATATAACTATTGCTCCAGCGACAACGCCTATTATTTTCTGCCACTTATTCATAACTCCAGTGTTTCATTTGTTTAATACGGATTTTCTTGACAACCATAATGCTGTCTTTTTCCCGAACTGAAAGTGGGCCAACATATTTATCTCCGTAACTCAACCGGTTATCAACAGCTGTGACTATCCACCAATAATCATTGTTTTGCTCAATGATTATTGTAGAATCATTCCACCACGTCTGTCGGACATTTGCGATAAATGGAGGTTCATTCCTATAACCAAATTTTGAAACGAATACAGGATAATCTTCTTCACTTTCGCCATATAGCCCTTCTCCATAGGTGAATACAGCGTAATTTTCAGTCAGGTCATGTCTATTGTTGCATGACAAGAGGGCGAACAGTAAAATCAAACCAATAGCGAATAGGATTATCCTGCCGAGATAAATGTTCTGTGCTTGTGATGACTGGCCGTCATAGACTTCTGAACCGCCGAATTGCTTAATGGCATTGATAACATTCTTGTTGAGGCAATATTTACCCGATAGTCTGATCGAAATACTCTTTGAGCGTTTAGCTTCGGATAATAATATTATGTCCAGCACTCTATAAAAGAGGCTTCCACTCCCATAGGGCTGTATATAGCATACTGTGCATTTCGCTATTTCAGACCATTTTAGAGAAGTAATTTTGCTCCATTCTTTATATGTAATTCCATAGGCATCTATCCGCAGGCTGTCACGACCAAATCGGAGATATTTGAAGACAAACACCAATGTGAGTATTCCGAAAAACGATGTACCAACGATTACTCCGACAGGCCAAACGTCAGAATAACCACAATAGATGTTGAAAGCCAAACAGACAATGCAAAAAAGAGGAAACATAAACGCCTCTTCCGCTATATAGCCCTCTTGTAATTTCATCGCTTGCCTCCTTTCCGATTAATAAGCCAGAGGAGTCCGCCCCAAAACAGCACATCAGCACTGACCAAAAGTATATTGGTCAGCGTATCTGGCGAGTCGAAGCAGAATATCAGGCTGAACATGAATAAGAACAACACCACCGATGATGCAATGAATTTGCCAATTTAGTCCATAGGTTATTCCTTTGTGAAATTGACTGAGATGGTTTTCTTGGCGTTACGTTTGGGATATCGTCACTTAATGGTTGTGGATTTAGACAATAATAATAACGTAGCAGACAGCCTTGGTAACCAACGAGCGTAGTGATGCCGTTGTCTGTTGAGAGGTGATACCATGTAATACCAGTGATTTTTGCGAGACCAAATACATACCGTGTTGAGATTAAGTTTTTTTATTGGGGATTATAATCTACTGCAATATCCTCAAAAAAGAAAGGATTGTAGTTGTTCCCCTGATGATATGGACGCTTTTTATTGAAATATCCTTTATCCGTAATTCTTTCTGTTAATTCAGGATCATCTGCAAGGAATGCCTTAAGCCATTCACGGGTTCGTTTGGGAACCAATAAATTCAAAGGAATCATCACAGCAACCTCAGAATTCCTTTTGACGAAACAATGAGATTTATCATCTACTTGATATTTGATTTTATCGGACTTCAAAATAATTTTATCGAACCATATCCAGTATCCTAAATACTCTCCTGCAGATTGAAGAGCCATCCATCCCATCTGATTACGGGTGTCAAGATAGTTCTTTTTATGTTTATATTCTCCGATATAAAAAGATTTAATTAAGGCTCTTTGACTTGGATTATCGCTGTGCCACAGTTCGAAATAATCCACATCGTCAGCCTTCAAGGTTTCTTCAACATCCCCAACTTTTATGTTGAGTTTTTCCTCCCAACCTTTCGGTAGTCTAATCTCAACGTCTTTCTTTAC
>JAIDNJ010000157.1 GCA_029063895.1 Muribaculaceae bacterium
ACACGCCATCCGCTATTCATGAGCGTCTCGGGGGCTCGGAGTTGTGCATAAGAGCACGCATCTCATCGTCACCCTGCTCGCCAATTATTCAACCCTCGCCTCCCTGTTCACCCCCCCCCATTTAAATTATTGATTTTCAATAATTTAATTGATTGCAAATCTTATAAAATTTATAAGTCTTATAAGATTTATAATTACTACACCTCCCGCGAAACAAACCGACGGCTTAAATTGTTAATAATCTGTAACCATAATTCATTCTCATTATGTCTCAACAGATTATCAATCACGTCACCGAATCAACCGAAAAGAAGCGCGGCATCCACCGCGTGTTTTACTCGGCACGTCAAACCCTGCGTCACTATGCGTCGGGCGGTAACGTCCTTATTGTAGCTACATTGCTCGCACTCATTGTCGCCAATATTCCGGGACTCAACAATCTATATTTTGACTTCTGGAATCAGGAAGTAAGACTTCAGGTGGGCGATTTCAACATATTCAGTCATGCCGGTCACCCCATGACCGTCCTACAGTTTATCAACGACGCGCTCATGGCAATTTTCTTTTTTTACCATTGGCCTTGAAATAAAGCGTGAAGTTCTGGTTGGCGAACTCGCTTCGATACGTCAGGCCCTTCTGCCTATCATAGCAGCGGTCGGTGGTATGGCCGTGCCTGTACTCATCTTCTTTATTATGGGACACGGTAGCGACTACACCGACGGAGCCGCTATACCGATGGCTACCGACATTGCCTTCTCCCTCGGTATACTCGGCATGCTCGGCAGCCGCGTACCCATCTCCTTAAAGATATTCCTGACCACCCTCGCCGTGGTCGACGACATTGGCGGCATCATCGTCATAGCGGCCTTCTACTCGGGCCACATTCAGGCTATGTTCCTTGTTTATGCGCTCGCGCTGTTGCTGGTGCTCTACATAGGTGGCCGCATGGGTGTACAGTCTAAAATGTTTTATTTCATCATCGGAGGCATTGTCTGGTTTCTATTCCTCAACTCAGGCATACATCCCACAATCGCCGGCGTGCTTGTCGCTTTCTGCGTCCCTGCCGTGCCGGTATATGCACCTGTCCGATATATTAAAATAATACGCACGTCCATCGGACATTTCCGCAAGGAAGATGACGCCGCTCTCAACGCCCGCACATTCCTGAGCCACGACCAGATGGACCGTCTCAAGGAAATAGAGTCGGCATCTGACAAGGTGATATCGCCTCTCCAGGACCTTGAAGACTCGCTACACCCGGTTGTCAACTACCTTATAATCCCGCTGTTTGCATTTGCCAACGCCGGTATCTATCTTCTTGACCTGCAACCGGCCACAATTTTCACTGGACTCTCGCTCGCCATTATCGTCAGTTTGATTGTCGGGAAATTTGCCGGAATCCTCGGCTTCTCCTATCTTGCCGTCAAGATGAAACTCGCTCCCATGCCCGAGCGATCCGACTGGAAGATGATTGCTGCGGTAGCACTTCTGGGAGGCATCGGCTTCACCGTGTCGCTGTTCATCGCCAACCTGTCGTTTGACCCGTCAACCGCCGCCGGTGCGCGATTGCTCGACATGGCCAAGCTCGGCATTGTAGTCGGTTCACTCATTGCCGGCGTGGGCGGTTATCTGTTGCTGAAAAAATGGCTGCCGATATCGTCCCAGGACGATGAGACCGACGCCTGACCCCTCGATTTTAAGTAAAATTCCTATAAAATCGCAGAATTAGATTTAAAAGTTTGCTCGATTCACATTTTTATGTTAATTTTGACGCAAATTGTTAAAAACAGAAGTTAAAATCAATTTAAAAGGTCAACCATTCGACCGTTTCAATTGTTAATATAACAAGTATAAATTTTAATTAATTTTTATTTCCCTGTCAAACCACAGGAAAGGATTAAACAGATATGAAGAAATCGACCATTTGGTTGTTGGCTGTAATAATGGCTCTGACATTCGCAGGGTTGCTCTACATGCAAATCATGTATCTCGAAAACATGGTAAAGATGAGAGATGACCAGTTTGCCGAGGGTGTCAAGCGTAGCCTGTATTCTGTCACACAAATGCTCGTCAAAGACGAAACAAGCCACTATCTTGACAAGGAGCTCGTCAATCTGCAGGTAGGCACAACTTATGCCGAGTATGCCGGCACTCTTCCCCAGGTTGAAGGCGTCACTCTCCGTTTCACCACTAAAAGCGGTCTTGAAACCGACTTGTCGATAAAAGGCGATGCCGAAAAAATTGTAAGGCTCCAGAGCGCCCCCAACGGCGTCCTCGACCACTATAAATCTATGCAGGAAGTGCTCAAAGGTCAGTATCTATACCACAAAGGACTCGCCGATCAGCTCATTCTCAGCATCATGACCCAGTCGTCCAACCGACCCATCGAGGAACGCGCCGACTCTACCACCGTGCGCCGCTATCTCAAAAACGAGTTTGAAAACAATGGCATCGATCTCCCCTTTGAATTTGCCGTGGTGAACAAAAACGGCCATAACGTATACACCACACCCGGATTCAACCGACTCACCCGAGGTGACAACAACATGTTTGTCCAGACCCTCTTTCCCAACGACCCGTCGGCACAAATCAACTACCTCAAGGTATTTTTCCCCGACAAACGCACGTTTGTTTTGTCGTCCATACGATTGATGATACCGACTTTCATCTTCACGTTTATTCTTTTCGGCACATTTGTCTACACGATTGTCATCGCCTTCCGCCAAAAGAAACTCACCGAGATGAAAAACGACTTCATCAACAACATGACCCACGAGTTCAAGACGCCTATTTCATCGATTTCGCTCGCCGCTCAGATGCTCAACGACGATTCGGTGAGAAAATCGCCAACTATGCTCCAGCACATATCGACCGTCATCATGGACGAGACAAAACGTCTCCGTTTCCAGGTTGAAAAAGTATTGCAGATGTCAATGTTTGACCGCCACAAGGCTTCGCTCCGGCTTCAGGATGTCGATGCCAACACGGCAATCGACAACATCACCAAAACGTTCAAGCTCAAAGTGGAACGCTACGGCGGACATCTCACGGCATCGCTCAACGCCACCCGTGCCACCGTCACTGTCGACGAGATGCACTTTACCAACGTAATCTTCAACCTGCTCGACAACGCTGTCAAGTATCGTCAGGAAGACCGGCCTCTTGAGCTTAATGTCACCACCCGCGACATCTCGGGCAATCGCCTTGAGATAGTGGTATCGGACAACGGTATCGGTATCAAAAAGGAGGATGTCAAACGTATTTTTGAAAAATTTTATCGCGTCTCTACCGGCAACCGCCACGATGTCAAAGGCTTTGGACTCGGTCTGGCCTATGTAGAGAAAATGATTGCGGCCTTCAAGGGCGAAATCAAGGTCGAAAGCGAATTTAATCACGGAACAAAATTTATAATAACATTACCAATAACAAATAACTGAGACAATTATGGAAGAACGCGTTCGTATCCTGCTTTGCGAAGATGATGAATATCTTGGCATGCTTCTCAGAGAATATCTTCAGGCCAAAGGCTTCAATGCCGACCTCTTTGCCGACGGCGAAAGCGGTTACAAGGCCTTTGTCAAAGGCAAATATGACATCTGTCTCCTCGACGTTATGATGCCTAAAAAAGACGGTTTCACTCTTGCTCAGGAGATCCGCACGGTCAACAGTGAGGTGCCTATCATCTTCCTGACCGCAAAGGCTCTTAAAGAAGACATTCTCGAAGGCTTCAAAATCGGAGCCGATGACTATATCACCAAACCATTCTCTATCGAGGAACTTGTATTCCGTATCGAAGCCATCCTCCGTCGCGTCCGCGGCAAAAAAGGTAAAGAAATCACCATGTACAAAATTGGTAAATTTACCTTTGATACTCAGAAACAGGTGCTCATGATCGGTGACCGCATCACTAAACTCACCACTAAAGAATCGGAACTGCTCAGTCTCCTATGTTCTCACATCAACGAGATTCTCGAGCGTAATTTTGCCCTCAAGACAATTTGGATTGACGACAACTACTTTAACGCTCGTTCAATGGATGTTTACATCACCAAGCTTCGTAAACACCTCAAAGATGACCCCTCGATCGAGATCATCAACATCCACGGCAAGGGATACAAACTCATCGCTCCCGAGCCCGAACAGGCTAAGTAAATATTTCCTACACTAATAAAAAAGCGGCGCTGATAACGCCGCTTTTTTTATTGGTTTATTGCAACAGCCTCGGCAGCCCGCTCGCCGTCAATGGCGGCCGATACGATGCCTCCGGCATATCCGGCGCCTTCGCCCACCGGATACAGACCGGGAGTCGAGATGTGAATCATAGTTTCATTGTCGCGCGGTATACGCACCGGAGATGATGTGCGGGTCTCCGCACCGATTAACACCGCGTCACGGCTGAGAAATCCTCGTGATTTGCGACCGAACTCGGCAAAACCTTTTTGAAGCCGTCTGGCGATGAATCGAGGTAATAGCTTGTCGATACGTGCCGGATGTATGCCGGGAGCATAAGAAGTCTTGGGTAAATCAGCCGAGTCACGCGACTCAACAAAATCGGTCATGCGCTGGGCAGGTGCATTGTGGGTGTGGCCGGCCTCCTCATAAAAACGACGCTCAATCTCCTCTTGGAAATACATCATTTTCAACGGGTCATCGCTGTCGGGGGCGACATCCTCGGGTAGAATCTCAACAACCATTCCCGAATTTGCCCATTTCGTTCCACGATTGGATGGCGACATACCGTTGACAACCAATTGGTCGGGACCGCTGGCCGCCGGGATTATAAATCCACCGGGACACATACAGAACGAATATACAGCCCGGTCGTCGACTCGAGTCAACATCGAATACTCGGCAGCCGGCAGATATTTGCCTCGTCCCTGAGGAGAATGATATTGGATACGGTCAATCAGCGACTGAGGATGTTCCAGTCTCACGCCAATGGCAAGCCCCTTTGGCTGCATCTCTATGTTTTTATCTTTGAGCAGATGATAGACATCGCGCGCCGAGTGGCCGGTGGCAAGAATAACAGGTCCGTAAAAACGGGTGCCGTCAGCCGTCTCGACACCCTCAACCTTACCGTCCTTGACAATAAGATCGGTCACGCGAGATCCAAATCTGACCTCGCCGCCATGATTGATTATCGTGTTCCTGATATTTTTGATGACCACGGGGAGACGGTCTGTGCCGATATGGGGATGAGCGTCAACAAGGATATCGGGCTGCGCTCCATGACGATAAAAAACCGACAATATCTTCTCGACCGACCCACGCTTTTTACTGCGGGTATAAAGTTTGCCGTCCGAATAAGCGCCGGCACCACCCTCGCCAAAACAATAGTTTGAGTCAGGGTCCACGATATTTTCACGGGCAATGCGAGCCATATCCTTTCGACGCGAATCTACATCTTTTCCTCGTTCGAGCACAATAGGTTTCAGTCCCAGTTCAATCAGCCGCAATGCCGCAAAAAGGCCGGCGGGACCGGCTCCGACCACAATAACCTCGCGGGCCTTTGAAACGTCATGATAGGTTACTTCAGGCAATCCTTCGGGTTCAACAGGAGGCTGCTCGTCAACATAAACTCTCACCGCTAAATTAACCACGACACGCTTTTGCCGGGCATCAATCGAGCGACGATAAGGAACAACGGCAGTAATTTTGTTAGCATCAATACCGAGCTGTTGACTCATGTATATTTTCAGGCCCACCGGGTCAAAAGCTGTCGCCGGGTCGAGTCTGAGATTATCGAGCTGATGTATCATTATTTACAGTTGGAGATTGGGATGATGATTGATTTTTAAATTTCTTGCTATATCGACGCACCATTATAAGCGCAGTGATTACAGCAATTATAAAAGCTATCAGGTCGCTGCCTGCCATCGAGGCCCACACACCGTCAATGCCATATCGACGAGGCAATATGAGCAGGAACGGCAACAAAAACAGCAGCTGGCGCGTGAGCGAGAGAAATATCGAAAGCTGTGGTTTTCCTATCGACTGGAAAAAATTCTGTATCACAATTTGACAGCCCACCAGCGGATAGAAAAGGAAATATATATGGTATCCTGCTGCCGCGAGGTCAATCAAAGTCTTATCAGATGTAAACAGGCCGCTAAGTGTTTCGGGTATGGTCTGGGTCAATATCCAGCCGACCGATGTTATGATAACACCGATTAAAATACCGGTTTTAAGTGTCTTTATCACTCGTGACCAGTTGCCGGCACCGTAGTTAAACCCGAGTATGGGCTGCATACCCTGAGTGACACCAAACACCACCATGACAAAAAACATCGTAGTGCGGTTGAGAATACCGTATGCTCCGATAGCGAGATTACCGTCGGCCCCACCGCTCTCAAGTAGCGCCTTATTAATAAAGATTACCACTACACACGCACACACGTTCATCAGGAACGGCGACATACCTATAGCATATATCCTGCTCATTATCGACCATTTGAACCATGAGTTCTCTCGTTTGAAATGAACAAAACTCTTTTTTGACATGAAGTGATGGAGCACCCATATAAAAGCGGCTGTCTGTCCACACACCGTTGCCATCGCAGCCCCGGCTATGCCTTTTTTGAGTACAAAAATAAATATAGGCGCAAGTATCAGATTGACCACAACCGACAGCAACGCCGATATCATTGCCTTACGCGGGTATCCGGTCGCCCTCATTATATTGTTCAATCCTATAAAAACATATGAGATAGGGGTAGCATACAGAATTATGCGCATGAATTCGCGGGCATACGGTATTGTCTCGGGGGTAGCTCCGAAAAAATACAATATCGGGTCAAGAAACAACAGTGTCAAGCCACCGAACACGATTGAATGTATCAGCGCGAGCGACATTACGTTATTGACAACATCGGTTGCCTTCTCTATGTTGTGTTGACCTAAAAATATCGAACTTATAGCGGCTCCACCCGCAGCCACGAGCATCACAAAAGCGGCCACAAGGTTCATCAGCGGAAATGTGATTGCAAGACCCGCGATTGCCATCGGACCCACCCCGTGACCAATAAAAATACTGTCTATGATGTTATATAGCGATGTTGCCACACTCGCTATAATGGCAGGGATAGAATATTGCACAAGTAATGAGCCCACCGAGCGTGTGCCCAGCGTCATCGGAGACGTGCTTTGTGATGAATTTTCCATACCTTGTTTTAATATTATTATGCAAATTTACGCCAAAATGTTCATTTGTTGGATAAGTTTTACGAAATTTGCACCCGATTAAAGATTTTCACCTATGAACAATATCAAACCGGCCACGACACGCGGCGCTCTTTTTGACCTCGACGGTGTTTTGATTAATACCGAGCCTCTATATACTGCGTTTTGGGAACAAGTGGGACACAAATACCAACTCCCCTCGCCAACATTTGCCTATGACATCAAGGGCACGACACTCAAGGATATCCTTTCGCGCTATTTTCCCGACAAGGCGACTCAGGACGACCTCGTCAACATGGTACATCAATTTGAGGACAACATAATCTATCCGGTTTTTGACGGAGTGAAAGAATTTCTCGACAGCCTTCAGGACGCCGGGTGGAAAATCGCCATTGTCACCAGCAGCGACAATACTAAAATGGAATACCTTTTCAACCAGTTACCGTGGATGAAGTCTCGCTTCGATGTCATTGTCACCGGCTCGATGGTCAGCCGTTCCAAACCCGACCCCGAGGGCTATCTTACAGCCGCCCGTTTGCTCGGGTGCAGTCCCGAGAACTGCGTCGTTTTTGAGGATTCATTTCAGGGCCTCGAAGCGGGGCGCCGTGCCGGGGCCAAAGTTGTCGCGCTCGCCACAACCAATTCACGTGAAAGTCTCGCCGGCAAGGCCGACCTCATAATCGACAGTTTTCAAGAACTGAACTTTGAGATGCTATGAACCTGAAACCGTTGAAACTTTTGCTTATCATTCTTTCAGGTCTCACATCTCAATCTATACATGCCAAGGTAGACCCGATTGTCACACCCATTGACCGTGCCCGCTACAAGGTTGTTTACAATTTCAATTTTATTGAGGACACAATCAGGCACAAAATAAAAAACACATCGGCTACACTTTTAATTGGCGATTCTGTGACCGTCTATGCCGACACACATCTTCTCAACAGCGATTCTATACGATTTGATTATGCATTGAGAGGTCAAGAACTGAATCCAATGGCTTTGGCGGGAGCATCAACCGGCTGTAAATTCACCTCTTATCATTATTACGGTTATCCTGAACATGACGTTGTAACCGTGCGACGCACCCTCGTTGATAACAGTTGCTATTCCGAGTCTATTCCTAAAGTTGACTGGGTTGAGACAGGGGTAACAAAAGAAATTCACGGGCTGAATTGTAAACAGGCGTTATGCGACTTCAGAGGTCGCGATTATGTAGCCTATTACTCTCCCGACATACCATTAAGTGCCGGGCCACACCTTTTTGGCGGTTTGCCGGGGCTGATTATGGAACTACAAGATTCAAAGGGTGAATATATGTGGAATCTGATATTGTTTGAGCCATGCGACTATGAGCATATCATAACAATCAATTTGAAAAAACTCAAATCGACCACACGCGATTTATTTCGGGAAATAGAATACAAGGTTTCGCTTGATCCTGGTCTACAATTCAAGGGTATATTGGATTTCTCCAAAAATAAAAAATCCTGGAAACCTTGGCCCTATAATCCGATAGAAAAATTCTGACAAATCAGTCTCCCATTGCATTTGCAACAGCCTCGCTGAGCGCCTTTCCCTGACGCCCTCGGCTCAATATTGTTCCGTCGGGACCAAAAAGGATGGCACACGGGATACCGGTTATACCATATAGATCGGTCGGAATATTCTGGGCATTTATAACGTTTATCCAGTTCAAATTATTCTCGACTATCGACTGACGGGTGTTTTCAGGATCATCCCACACGGCGACCCCTATCACATCAAGACCGCGCGATTTATATTTGCCATAAAGTTCTTTTAGCAGTCCGGCCTGTCTCAGGCATGGACCACACCAGCTTGCCCAGAAATCGACAAGCACATAACGGCCATGGCCTACATAATCGCTCAGACGGAACGTATCGCTTTCAAAGACAACTTCAAAATCCTTAAATCGCCCGCCCTCCGAGGTCGCTTCAAGATTAAGCAACATTTCACGGGTACGTTTTATCTGACTGGAATTTTCAAGAATGGGATGTCCCTTTACAAATGAATCAATTTGGGATACTGACATTTTTCTGATGGGACCGCTTAAAAACTCGATATATCCTGCCGGATTATCAATATTTTTCTCGATAAAGCGGGTTGTCATCGACGTGATTATGCTATCATAATAGATGCTTTGAGACGGTCTCACAGAGTCGGGAAGCTCGCGGAACTCTTTGATGACATTCATCTGCCCCAGCTCAAGTTTTGCTATTGCTTCATTAAGATCACCGCCACGGACAGTTCCGTTTTCAATTGTCAATATTCCGGGTTCGAGCACAAAATTGGAGGTCATGCGTCCGTTGCAATACATCGCGACATAAACCGGATTATCTATTTTACCATTAAACCTAATGGATCGGTCAACGATTTTTACACTGTCGATTTTATCGTTTGTATCATAGTCGACAAGGTAAGCGGTCTGACCGTTAAAGATTTCATCGAGTCCGTCAAATCTGATTTCATACGAGTTGTCGGCATGACCGCAACCGGTCAGCACGACTGCGACTAAAAGAGCATATTTCAGTATCGTTTTCATATCATTCATCTTGCATTTTATTTTGCAAATATATTGATTAAATCTGATACTTTATACATCCGCTCTTAATATTGGTTAAAAAAATATCTGAACCCTCACAATTTAACCTGAAATTTAGCTACATTCTCGATTTTATGCTTAATTTTGTACGATAATAGCCTACTGTCGGGCTACATATTCAACCTTTACAACACCAAGCTTTAGCAATGGAGCAACCCAAACAGGAAATTCTCGACAAACGATACCTGCGCATGGCGCGCATCTGGTCAGAAAACTCTTATTGTCAACGGCGCAAAGTCGGAGCTATCATCGTCAAGGATTCTATGATTATCTCAGACGGATACAACGGTACTCCCGCCGGTTTTGAAAACGTCTGTGAAGATGACAGCGGGGTCACAAAACCCTATGTGCTTCATGCCGAAGCCAACGCCATCACAAAAGTTGCCCGAAGCAACAACTCAAGCCAGGGTGCCACGCTATATGTGACCGCCTCGCCCTGCATGGAGTGTGCCAAACTTATTATCCAGTCGGGCATACGCCGGGTAGTGTTCAACGAGCTTTACCGCATTTGCGACGGCATTGATCTGCTCATTCGTGCCGGCGTAGAGTGTGTTCACATTCAAACAGTTGATTGATTTTTTATGAAACAAAATACTTCTCTTCTCAAATGGCTTCCCGTCATCGCCGCCCTTTTCTTTATTGGCGGCATGATTACCGGAGGGCTGCTGAAACATACAACCGGAGTCTCGTCGGCGACAAAAAAATTTGCCACCGTGATGAATCTCATTGAAAACGAATATGTCGACAAGGTTAACCTCGATAGTCTTCTTGAAGAAACCCTGCCCGAACTCCTTGCCAATCTTGACCCTCACTCGTTCTACATTCCCGGCAACAAGTTACAGGGAGTCAATGACGAACTTGAAGGATCGTTTGCCGGTGTAGGCATCCAGTTTATGATGAACAATGACTCGATAACCGTTATCGAGGTCATTTCAGGAGGACCGTCTGAAAAAGTAGGGCTCATGCCCGGCGACCGCATCGTCAAGGTTGACGGCGAGGATGTGGCCGGCAAAGGTCTCACAAATGAAGATGTGCTCAAACTGCTCAAGGGTGAAGAGGGTACCCGTGTGACCCTCGGCATCAAACGAGCCAACTCAAAAAAACTTCTCAGCTTTGATGTGACACGAGGCATGGTTCCGGTCTCATCAATCGACGCTTCCTACATGATTAACGACTCGACAGGTTTCGTTAGGGTCAAACGTTTTGTCCGTACTACCTATGGTGAATTCCTGCAGTCGCTCATCAAGCTGGCGGCCGACGGAGCCAAAAACTATATCATCGACCTTAGAGGCAACACCGGCGGATTCATGGACGTGGCTATCCTGATGGCAAACGAATTTCTTGAACCCAAATCGGTTATCGTGGCCAAAAAAGGTCGCTACCCGAGCAATGACGAGGTTTACCACAGCGACGGTACCGGTGCGTTCAAAGATGCCGGCATCACAGTGCTCATCGATGAGTATTCGGCAAGTTCAAGCGAGATTTTTGCCGGAGCCATCCAGGACAACGACCGCGGTCTCATCATCGGACGCCGGTCGTTTGGCAAAGGTCTCATACAGCGTCAGGCCGAGCTCCCCGACAGTAGCGCCGTCCGTCTCACTATCGCACGCTACTACACCCCCTCGGGCCGATGCATCCAGAGAGATTACACCGATGCCGAGGGCTATCGCAATGACATCATCGAGCGTTATAACCACGGCGAGGCTTTCACCGCCGACTCGGTTAAATTTAATATCGGTGACAGATATGAAACCGCCCACGGACGTACAGTCTATGGCGGCGGTGGCATCATGCCCGACATTTATGTTCCCGTCGATACATCGGGGATAACCAACTACTACATCAATGTCGTCAACGCAGGTCTGCTCCAGCGCTTTGCTTTTGAATATTGTGACATGAACCGCGAGATGCTCACCGATGCACCTGACATCGAGAAAGCGCTCCCGGCCGACGATATTCTACTGCGCTCGTTTGTCAACTACGCTGCTCAAAACGGCATCCCCGCCCGCTGGTACTACATCAACATTTCCCACGACTTGATTGTTAATCAACTGAAGGCAATGATTATCCGTGACATTCAGGGTCAAAACGGATATTTCCGTCTCATCAACCGTTCTGACATCAGCGTTAAACGCGCTCTTGACGAGATTGCCGCCGGTAACACAGCCTTTCCCATTCTTCCCGACAAGGGAAATAACCAAAGTTCTGATAAATAATGAAAAAAGATGACATCCGACGCGCCATGCGCGCAAGAAAAGCACTCTTGTCTGCAGCAGAAAAAATCGACGCTGCCCGCCGTGTCTTTGACCGTCTTGAACAGTCGGCCGCTTTCCAGCTTGCCGACCACATACTCATGTATCACTCCCTGCCCGACGAACTTTCAACCCATGAATTTATTGACCGATGGGCCGGACGAAAACACTTTTTTCTACCTCGTGTAAACGGTCTTAATCTCGAGATACTCCCCTATGACAAATCGCGTCTCGCTACCGGTGCTTTCCTCATCGAGGAACCCGAAGGATCTGATACGGTCAATGTCAGCGAAATCGAACTGATTATTGTTCCGGCTGTCGCTTATGACCGGGCAGGCAACCGTGTGGGACGCGGTAAGGGATACTATGACCGTCTCCTCTCCGAGAGCAAAGCCACAAAAATAGGTGTAGGCTATGATTTTCAGCTTGTTGACGAGATCGACACCGAGCCTCACGATGTTTCGGTCGATGTGGTCATCACCGAGTCAAACCACATCGTCATCCGTCACCGCTGATAATCAAGCGACATCTTCACTATTGTCCGGGTGGTGTCATCCACCCGGTAAAGGTCGCTTTGTCTCAAACCGGCCACCCAAACTATTTCGCCGTTACGGGTCACCACAATGCGGCTCTTCTTGGTGAGGTCATCGACTTTAGCATCATTAAAAATATCACTCAGTTTTTTTGACCGGCCGCTCATGCCAAACGGCTTCATGCGGTCGCCCTGCCGCCATGCCCTCACCTCCCAATCTGGATCTCCATCGAGAATAGATGAATCAAACGTTGCTGCCGACGGGTCTCTCAACGGCACGAAATCGGTCACGTCAACCAATTCAGTCACGATCTGTGGCGTCAAATCACAATCATTGTACCCGATTTGATGTAGTCTCACAATTCCACGCGACACGACAGCCTCAAACTCGTCAGACCGGTAACGAGCTCCCGACCGCTCACCTTTGATAATTCCATCAGTTTGACAACGGTTGAAACCATACGGTTCGAGCAATCTGAACATGAGACTTTCGGGCGCTCCCGACCGTTTAACTTCATCAATAACAATTGTATTATCAGGTCTGATATATTGACGGCGCCACATAATCACCGCTTCGTCCAGCAACTTCATGTCATCGGCAAGATGACCGATTGAGTCGGCAAGGCGTTGACGGGCATCGGGAAACTGAGACTCTATCGCCGGCAATATAACATTGCGC
>JAIDNJ010000158.1 GCA_029063895.1 Muribaculaceae bacterium
GCAGGACCTCCGTCCCAAAAGCGAGTGCAAAGGTAGAGACTTTTTCTGATTCCACCAAATATTTTAGCCACTTTTTTCAAAGAAAATTTTGACAAATCTCACAACTCACTAATTATCAATGTCTTAGTTTTATCCAATATTTGTAACCTACTCCTATATATTCAATACCGATACATCTTCAGCTAATTTTTATACGGAATAATTCATGTCGAATATCTACACGAATCAAATCCATTAACATATTTTTATAGCGATACTGTTACCACAATAATATTTTTATATACCTTTGCATCAAGTTTCATATTATATTATTAATGTATAGCTATGACTTTTAAGTATGACTATCTTGTAATAGGATCTGGTATAGCCGGAATGAGTTTTGCACTCAAAGTGGCACATGCCGGAAAAGTAGCTTTGATTTGCAAGAGTACACTCGAAGAGGCTAATACTGCGCTTGCTCAAGGCGGGGTTGCCTCTGTAACTAATCTCGAAGTTGACGATTTTGACAAACATATCAACGATACAATGATTGCCGGTGACTGGCTAAGTGACCCGGTCGCTGTAGAAAAAGTCGTAAAAAATGCGCCTGACCAAATAAAAGAGCTTATACGGTGGGGCGTCGAATTTGATAAACGTGACGACGGAGAGTTTGATCTTCATCGCGAAGGCGGACATTCCGAGTTCAGGATTTTACATCACGCTGATAATACCGGCTTTGAAATACAGGAAAGTTTGATCGAAGCCGTAAAAGCAAATCCAAATATTGACATATATGAGAATAATTTTGCAATCGAATTAATCACCCAACACCATCTGGGAAAGATTGTAACAAGACGTACTCCCGATATCACATGCTATGGTGCCTATGTTCTTGACCAGAAGACCGGCGAAGTCAATACATTTTTGTCAAAAATAACACTGATGGCTACAGGCGGAGTCGGAGCCGTATATCAAACTACTACTAATCCGCTTGTTGCAACCGGCGACGGCATAGCAATGGTCTATCGTGCAAAAGGAGAGGTCAAGGATATGGAATTCATTCAATTCCACCCAACCGCCCTCTTCCACCCCGGCGACCGTCCGTCATTCCTCATCACTGAAGCAATGAGAGGATATGGTGCTGTACTCCGCAATCTCAAGGGGGAAGAATTCATGCATAAGTATGATCCGCGACTGTCGCTGGCGCCACGTGATATTGTCGCCAGGGCAATCGACAGTGAAATGAAACAGCACGGCGATGACCATGTTTATCTTGACGTCACTCACAAAGACCCGGAAGAGACCAAACGCCATTTTCCCAACATATATCAACACTGCCTGAGCCTCGGAATCGATATTACAAAAGATTATATCCCGGTAGCCCCGGCTGCTCATTACCTTTGTGGCGGTATCAAAGTCGATACCAATGGTGAGTCAACTATCAAACATCTGTATGCCGTCGGTGAGTGTTCATGTACCGGACTGCACGGAGGCAACCGTCTTGCGTCAAATTCACTCATTGAAGCAGTAGTCTATGCCGATGCAGCCGCCCGACACGCGCTTGACAATATTTCAAACTATTCGTTCCGCAATGATGTTCCACAATGGAACGACGAGGGTACACGCCATCCCGAAGAAATGGTTCTCATCACCCAAAGTATAAAAGAGGTAAATCAGATCATGGGGACATATGTTGGCATCGTCAGAAGTAACCTGAGACTTGACCGTGCATGGAATCGCCTTGACATACTCTATGAAGAGACTGAAAAACTTTTCAAATACTCAAAGGTGTCACGCGAGATATGCGAACTCCGCAACATGATCAACGTTGGCTACCTTATAATGCGGCAGGCCAAAGAACGCCGCGAATCTCGCGGACTCCACTACACCACTGATTATCCACGTGTAGTAGAACATACCGAAGCTCCTGATTGTTGATATAATACTAACAACTTCTCAAATGCCGTCGGTCAGAATTTTAATATTAATCGCTCTACTGAATCTGCTCGGGCCCGTTAAAATGTACGGAGCCCCGGCGGATAAGGACGAGATATCCGAGACCAAGGCAGCCAAACCCGATGAAATAAAACCAAGAGCCTACAAAGGCAAATATCACCGGGTGACCGAAGAGGGAGATACCGTACTTGTACTGGTAATGAACGATGTATATGTATATCCCAAACTAAAGTTCAAAAATAAAAAGGAGGAAGAGTTTTACTGGCGGACAGTACGCGATGTAAAATTGGCCCTTCCATATGCCAAACTTATTTGTGAAACTCTTACCGAGACATATGAATATATCGAAACTTTCCCGACTCAAAAAGAACGGGAAAAGTATCTTAAAGAGATGGAAAGTGAGGTATTCAATCAATATAAACCTGCATTGAGACGTTTCTCCAAAAATCAGGCGAAACTACTCGTCAAGCTCATTCAACGCGAAACCAACCAGTCGAGCTACAACATCCTTAAAGCTTTTCTTGGCTCATTCAGGGCCGGTTTCTGGCAAACATTCGGCCGTTTTTTTGGTGTTAATCTCAAGAGCAAATACGAACCGGATCACAATAGACAAGACGCTATTATCGAACGTGTTTGCCGAGCCGTAGAACAAGGCCAACTTTAAACGAAAATTTATTAACCAATCATATTTATAATCCTTAACAACCAATGAAAACATTAAAAACTTTATTTTTGTTATCGACTATCGGCGTCGTATCATCACACGCCGAAACTCCCGAATGGCAAACCACCGAGCACTTCAACGACGGACAGCTAAAGCCTCACGCCCTTGTTGTGCCCTATCAAGCCAACGATTACCAAGCCATACGCAATTTTAAGTATCAGGAGTCCCCCTATTACCTTGACTTGAATGGTAAATGGAAATTCAACTGGGTTAAAGGCGTCGGCAATCGTCCTGTCGGATTTGAAAATCCGTCTTATGATACTTCAAACTGGGATAACATAACTGTTCCCGGCAACTGGGAACTTCAGGGTTATGGCACACCTGTATATACAAATCAACCTTACGAATTTGATTCGGAATGGGCTCAATTCAAAAAAGACTGGCCTCGTGTCCCCGAAACTACAAATGAAGTCGGCTCTTACAGACGAACCTTCAAAATACCTGATGATTGGAAAGGACGCCGCACAGTTTTATGTGTCGAAGGTGCAATCTCGTTTTACTATGCCTATATCAACGGGCACAAGCTTGGTTGCAACATGGACTCGAAGACCGCAGCCGAATGGGATATAACCCCATATCTTACCGATGGCGAAAACGTGGTAGCGTTGGAAGTTTACCGTTGGTCGGCCGGGGCCTACTATGAATGTCAGGACTTTTGGCGCCTGAGCGGTATCGAGCGCGATGTCTATCTCTACTCTACCCCCGATGTCTACATTGCCGATTTTACCGTGAGCTCTCCTCTCGACACAGAAAAATATCGCGACGGACAACTCAGCATCGAGACCGAAATCGAGGGTGCAGAATCACTGTCGGGCTACACTCTCGATTACAAACTTTATGCTCCAAATGGAAACGTAGCGGCCGAAGGCTCGACCACAGCATCCAGAGATGTCGACTTCCATAAAGTAATTCCCGACGCACTTCAGTGGAACGCCGAGACGCCCAACCTTTACACTCTTGAACTCTCGCTCAATCACAACGGCAATGTCACGGAAACAGTCGGTTGTAATGTAGGCTTTAAGACATCGGAAGTTAAAAATGGCCAATTTCTTGTCAATGGCAAACCCATACTTGTAAAAGGTGTAAACCGACATGCCCACACTCTTGACAAAGGACGCACGGTTGACCCTGAAACCGCGCTTGAAGACATCAGGCTTATGAAAGCAAATAATATTTCGACCGTCCGCAACTGTCACTACCCTCAAGACCGTCTATGGTACCACCTTTGTGACCTCTATGGCATCTATCTCATTGACGAAGTCAACGCCGAAGCTCATGGATATGGCTACAAAGATAAATCACTGGCCAAACGAGAGGAATGGATTGAGCCGGTGACAAATCGTACAGAGCGTATGTATGCAAAATCAAAAAACAATCCGTCGGTCACCGTCTATTCTCTTGGTAACGAAGCCGGTAACGGTATTGTATTTGAATCAACCTACAAATGGCTTAAAAATCGCGAGAAAAATAGACCTGTTCAATATGAACGAGCCGGGGAGGCCGACAATACCGATATCGTTTGCTGGATGTACACATCTCCCTCGCGCGTCGAAAAATATGCTGCTGACTCAACAAAACATCGTCCGCTCATTTTATGTGAATATGCCCATGCAATGGGTAACAGCGTTGGTGGCCTTCAGGACTATTGGGACATTTTTGAAAAATATCCAAAAGCTCAAGGTGGCTCCATATGGGACTGGGTTGACCAGGCACTTGTCAAGACCGATGCCGACGGAAACCGTTACTGGGCCTATGGCGGCGATTTTGGTCCGGCCAACGTTCCAACTGACAACTCATTCAACTGCAACGGACTCATACGTGCCGACCGTGTCCCCCACCCCGCTCTTGCCGAAGTAAAAAAAATCTATCAGAACATCAAGACAACACTTGTCAACCCCTCAACACTGACTGTCAAAATAATCAACTATAATGACTTTACCAATCTTGACCAATTTACCCTCAATTGGAAAATCATTGACAGCAATAACACCATTCTGACAGGTGGAAGTGACGTTATCAAATGTCAACCGGGGCAATCGGTAGAACTAAGTCTTGGTAGACTCCCGGTTATCAATGCGCCCGAAGCCTACCTCGACCTCAGTTGGACCGCCAACACCCCTCACCCGTTACTCAGCGATAACCATGAAGTAGCTTATGATCAGTTCACACTTCAGGGAAAAGGCTCGTTTGTCAAAAAAACACCGTCACTCCCCCTGACAGCCGATAACAATACTTATTCTGCGGGTACCAGTCGTTTTTCAGTTGACCCCGAGTCCGGTATGTTAAGTTCGTTGGTCATTGACAACCAGCCTATGACATCTTCACCGGTAACACTCTCACTTTATCGTCCGCAAACCGAAAATGATAAAGCCTGGGGAAGTCACGGCAAAGAATGGATTAATGCAGGGCTTGATTCCATTTCTATAAAATGTAAATCTCTAAAAGCAAGTAAAAATACAGTTACCTCCAACTGTGATATTATCGGTCGCGAGGGCCAGAATGTTGGTACGGTCCAAATGATTTATACAATTCAGCGCAACGGAACAATCAATATCGATACCAAATTCTCACCCGACACAACCATTGTCAAAGACCTGCCGCGCATTGGACTTGAGTTCCTCGTACCCGACTCTGCCGCATCAACAGTCAAATTTGTAGGTCGAAGCGGAGAAACATATACCGACCGAAACAGTTCGGGCCGTATAGGGCTCCACTCGTTTGTTCCCGATGCCGAGTTCCATTTATATAATGTTCCTCAGACCGCCGGTAATCACACCGATGTCCGAATAATGACTCTTGACGACAGTCAACTCACAATCACAGCCGATGGCAAACCGTTCCAGATGAGTGTCTACCCATACAGCGACATTAATCTCGAAAAATCACGTCATATCAACGAACTTAAGAAAACAGGCCAAATGACGGTCCATATTGATGCCGAGCAAACCGGAGTAGGTACTGCCACATGTGGCCCTGGAGTGCTTGCAAAATATCTGATTCCGCTTCAGCCAACTCAATTCATCTTTTCATTCAGTAAATAATCTGAATTATCCCTGCTGAAAAAATCTCAATATATCACAATTAAGGCGGTGTGTTTCTCTTCTGACACACCGCCTTTGATTTAATATCGATTCGATTATATCATATCTTTTTGAGTACTTTGGCGGGAATACCACCTACAACAGCACGGGAAGGCACATCCTTATTCACAACAGCCCCTGCTGCTATTACTGCTCCATCTCCGATAGAAACACCTTGAAGAATTGTTACATTTGCACCAATCCATACCTTATCACCGATTTTTACCGGACCGGGAATCATATCGGCTCGACGGTCGGGATCCATCACATGATTAAGTGTAGCAATAACACAGTTATGACCGACAAGGACATCATCACCTATCGTTATGCCTCCTTGATCCTGAAACTTACACCCGGAATTAATAAAGACTCGCTTGCCTATTTTTATGTTTTTACCACAATCGGTATAGAATGGTGGGAACAAGCCGAAACTTTCATGTATATTTGTTCCGGTCAATTTCGACATCAATGCAATAATCTCGTCATGAGTATGATAGGTATTGTTTATTTCCATTGTGATGCGTATCGCCTCCTGACTCAACTCATGCATTTTGACATGGATAGGACTTGAGGCAGGTATAACCTCTCCTGAGTTCATTATCCGTATAAATTCAGCAGTTGTCATTTCAGATACTCTTTATAAAATGCAGTGATTTCATCAAATGGAATAATATCAATCTGGTCATAGAGATCACAGTGACTTGCACCTTTTATAGTAAGCATCTGCTTATTGTCACCTTTAAGTTTTGCAAAAGTATCTTTACCAAAGTAATATGAATGAGCTTTGTCACCATGTACTATCAATACGGCACTCTCAAGTTCATCGGCATATTCAAAAAACTTAAAGTTTATAAATGGCAGTGTCGATGTCATGTTCCACCCGTCGGTCGAATTACCCGAACGTGGATGAAATCCGCGAGGAGTCTTGTAATAAGCATGATAATCCTTGACAAATTGAGGAGCATCTTCGGGCAGAGGGTCAACCACGCCCCCGGCACGGGTATATTCTCCGTTGCGATAATCCTCGGTGCGCTGGGTTGCCATCGCGGCGCGTTTACCATTTATCTGCTCCTTAGTATCCTCCGAATCAAAATAACCATTGGCGCTCACTCGCGTCATATCATACATCGTGGAGGCTACGGTCGCCTTGATACGCGGGTCATTGATTGCCGACTGGATTGCAATGCCACCCCAGCCACACACACCAAGAATACCAATTCGGTTTGCATCGACATTTGGCTGAACCGAAAGAAAATCAACAGCAGCCGAGAAATCTTCAGTGTTTATATCAGGCGATGCTACCCGGCGTGGCATGCCACCGCTTTCACCTGTAAATGATGGATCAAAAGCGATTGTCAGATATCCCCGCTCGGCAAGCTGCTGTGCATACAATCCGCTTGATTGCTCTTTAACAGCACCAAAAGGACCACTGACAGCGATTGCCGGAAGCTGACCGGTCATACCTTTAGGAATATACATATCGGCCGCAAGGGTTATACCATAACGGTTGACAAATGTTACCTTCTTATGATCTACTTTATCACTTTTTGGGAAAACTTTGTCCCACTCCTGAGTCAGTGCCAATTGTTCCATCGGAGCAATTGACCGGTTTGTATTACGATTATCCATATTTTGTGAATTTAATGTAAGCGAAGCTACCAAAAGCATCGTCCAACTTAATAAAAATTTATTCATATTTCTTTTATATAACATATTTACCGATTGCAAAGTTAGAAATTGAACTACATTAATTACGACCTTAATTAAGGTAATACGTACCACAATCGCTGATAGTGATTTCGTTTGCTAAAAAAAGATTATATTTGCACCATGAAACAAGATTCTGCAATCATAAAACTCGATTCGATAGATGCCTATAACAAACTGTATGGGCTCGAAACAAAACACCCATTGGTAACGGTAATCGACCTGACACGGGCAACCAGGACCGTCAATCATGTAGTAATGGATTATGATTTGTATGCGCTATTTCTAAAAAACGGGGCAAAATGTTCTTTAAAATACGGAAGACAACCCTACGACTATCAGGAAGGTTCAGTTGTGAGCTTTTCTCCAGGGCAGTTGATCGAGGTTGATACTGAAATAGATGAGATTGCACCCGATGTCAAGGGAGTTATGTTTCATCCCGACCTTATGTATAAAACCCCATTGGCATCAAAAATCAAGGAATATGGTTTCTTTGATTATTCCCAGAGGGAAGCTCTTCACCTCTCGGCCGACGAACGCAGGATATTCAATCAATGTCTTGAACAAATTAACGAAGAGATTTCTCACCAGATCGACAAACATACGGCAAACATTGTCGCCAGCCACATTCAGGTACTGCTTGACTATGTCACACGATTCTACGAACGTCAATTCATCACACGTGCAATAGTAAATTCCGATATTCTTGGTAAATTTGAATCAGCGCTGAATACATATCTGGAATCAGGGCAATCAAAGGACCGATTGCCAACAGTAAACTATTTTGCCAAATTAGTCCATCTTACACCAGGTTATTTTGGCGACATCATTAAAAGGGAGACCGGATTAACAGCTCAGGAGATTATAACCCGACGCATTGTTGAGCGCGCAAAACAACGGCTTACTACCTCAAACGATGACATCAGTGTTATCGCATATGAATTAGGATTCCAATATCCTCAACATTTTTCCCGCATGTTTAAGCGTGTCGCCAGACTAAGTCCGTCTCAGTTCCGAGAAAAACAATTTCATTACACAATAATTAAAACTGATTAAACTACAGTCCCTAAATATCCAAATAGTTTTCTCAGCATGTACATTTACGTCTTAACCGTTGTAAACTTATTTTGTCTCTTAAAGGCTTGATTTATAAGTATTCCTCCACGATGAGGGTGCACAATTGTACTTGGATGTAAATAGCTTTGTAAAATGCGAACGATTGCGGAAACCGACCTGAATATAGGTGTCGGTTACACTCAAACCTTCCGAAAGTTACTCTGTCGCTTTCTCCAGACGGTGCTCAATAAGCCATTTCTGTGGTGTAATTGATGATAGTCTGGCAAATCACGCTTAAAGGTGGCAAGCGAGCGACCGGTATAAGTGGCAAAGTCCTCAATGCTCATATCTTCCGTGAAATGTTCCTCCATGAATTTCAACAGGTCTATTTTCCATGCCTCATTGAAGTCAAACAATGTAGGGTAAAATGCCGCATCAATCTTCAAGAGACAGCCTAACGCCTCGGAAAATTTCATGTCAAGAAAATACTGTGATGGTTCCACGTTATTGGTAAGAAACGGCCGTAAAAATGCAAACAGGCTGTCGAGATATAAGTCGGGGGCAATCTTAATGGCTGCTGATTTTATGCGCATGACATCGGTAGGGAGGTTGGCAAGATTTATCTGCCGAAAATAATTTCGCAAGGTCGGACGCTTAAACCTTATGCTCATAGCACTGTAAGGGGTATCGCCCGATGAATGCTTATGTATTCTTATCTGACAGTCTCTTTTCAGAAACACATATTCTCCTTTCTTTACAGTTAAATTTCTGTCACCGTCAATTATGTCGATTTCTCCGTCACATACAAGCACAAGAGAATGGTTAGCCATTCGATGCTTCTGAAGACTCTCGCCCGAAAGAAAACAACTGAATATTACCGACTCGTGGTCGCGTACACTGTCATCACTCAATTTCACAGGTACAAATATAGATATTTACCACCAGTTAAACAGGCTTTTACTTATTTAATGTTGCTATGAAGCTCATTCCCTCGTCCTTAAGACTGAAATCAAGGATTGAGAGATTCTCAACCATACGTTCCCTATGAGTGCTCTTGGGTATTATCACTATATTGCGCTGATATAACCGGCGGAGCACAACCTGTGCCACTCTTTAGCCGTGAGCATCAGCAATGGATGTCAACACCAGGTTATGAAAGATTCCATTTTTGCCACAGGCCAGCGGTGACCATGCCTCCATATTAGTCCCGTACTCACGGCAAAGTTTCTGCATTTTATCTTGCTGACGGAATGGGTGTGTCTCAATCTGATTGACCGATGGGATAATCCGGCAGCGATTTATCTGGTCTTCATATGTGCCGTCAAGGAAATTAGCCACACCGATAGACCTGAGTTTACCTACCGATAGTGCGTCTTCCATAGCGCGGTAAATCTCCTTATAGTCGCCAGATGGTTCATGTATCAGCAGCAGGTCAATATAATCCATATCAAGACGACGCAGAGATTGATCTATCGACCTCACGATATCGGCATACCCTTGTCCTCCCCACAGTTTTGTCGTAACAAAAATCTCATTTCCGGCTACTCCTGAGGAACGGACGGGTCGGCCCACTTCCGTTTCATTATAATAACATTGTGCCGTATCGATGGAACGGTAGCCCACCGAAAGTGCCTCAAGCACACATCTTTCTGTCTGTGACGTGGAAATCTGAAATGAGGCTGTGTCAGAATAAACATTTAATAATTTTGTAGGGAGGTGCCTTCGGCACGTAAGGAACGCAAATCACTGTTAATCAACCACTACGTGCCAAAGGCACGTCCCTACATCACATACAGAAACAGCGCTGTGCCAATTTTGAACTGCACCCCAAAAGTTGAACACAAAACTTTTGGGGTGCAGTTCATTTTGACACAGCCTCTTTTTGGCAAATCTAAATACCTTATGAAATTCTACGTTTCATGATTACATATAAAATAACCGGAACTCCAATAAGCGGGGTCACACCGTTCAACGGCAGATAAACACTGTCGGGAACCGTACACAACAGGTTGCACGCCAACGCAACCGCAGCTCCTATCACAATCGAACCGGGCATAAGCACCCGATGATCATCCGTGTGATAAATCATCCGGGCGATATGTGGAACGGCAAGCCCGATGAATGCCACCGGACCACAATAAGCCGTAACAGCAGCCGACAAAATTCCCGTTGCAAGGAGGAGCATATTACGCAATCGGTTGATATTCACTCCAAGATTACGGGCATAATTATCGCCAAGCAAAAATAAATTAAGCGGCTTGACAAGCATTACCGCAAAAATGAGACCGACTATGACAACCGATGCAAATACAGGCATACGCTCGTTTGTCACACTGTTAAAATTGCCCATACCCCACAGCACATAGGTCTGTAGACTCTCGGCCGTTGCCGAATAATTCAACAGCATTATTATCGACGAGGTAAGATAACCCACCATCATACCCGAAATCAACACGGTAAGCGAGTTTTTAAGCCAAGCCGAGAACAGCAGCAAAATACCCATTATCAGTCCGCTCCCAATCATTGCACCCGCAATGATGGCCAAACTACCCGATACACTTGTGAGACCTACACTTATTGTTCCGCCGGCCAGCAACATCACAAGCGCAACTCCCAAGCTTGCACCCGAGTTAATGCCAAGAATCGACGGACCGGCAAGCGGGTTGCGGAAGGTGGTTTGTAACAACAGTCCCGATGCCGCCAACGCAGCTCCACCGAGAAGCGCGGTCAGTGACATGGGCAACCGACTCTCAATAACGATGAAACGAATCGCGTCCGAGATGCCATCATAATCGCCAAAAAGCAACGATGTAACCTGTTTCATACCTATTGAAACCGACCCGAAATATATGTTTGCAAGAAACAATACTGCAGTCAAAACAACAGGAACCACAAATCTCATCGTATATTTTTGCCGGGAAACTCTCACTTCAGTCTGGTAAAAAAGGTTTGTGTCGGAACCGAATCGACAAGTTCAGGGTGAATTATAGAAATGATGTCATACAGTATGCGCTCGGGATGAAATGGAGCATTTTCATAATAACGGACCACTCCGGTATTACATCCATATACATTTCCCGTCTTGAATGCATCAAATTTTGAATAAACCTTGTTATCGGCCGACAACTCCTTAAGTGTCATTGTCTCGGGTGACGAATATCTCACCAACCAGTAGGGAGCCTCACCGGCTTGAACCAATACCTGTTCAGCCGACAATGGAGCGCTACCCGAGCCGGTGATTGATTCAAACGGATTTGAGCCGCCGGCATCACGTATCAAAGTCGAAATTGTCGACATGGCTGCCGGCACGTACCACTGACGTCCATAGAGACGATCAAACAATACACCCGGACGAACCTTAACATCAGCGGTTTTACTCTTCAACGAATTATATTTCGTTTCAACTGCATCAAATAAAGAGTCGGCAGTCTCGGTTTTGCCATAAAGGCGCCCATAAAACTTAATCCACTCGGCTCGTGCAAGAGGCGATATCTCCATATAATCGGCACACTCGACAATAGCGATTGGCAATGTTGTGAGTTTCCCATAAGTTCCACCATCCTGATAGGGCGACAGCAAAATAGCATCGGGTGACAAACTGACTACTTTTTCAATATCGGGTGACGTGTTGACTCCACAATCAACTACCGACCCGTCTTCCAAGCCGCTGACTATCTCGGGCAAATGAATATACTCCGAATCACAGACACCCTTGATAGCCTCATAAGCGCCAAGGTCTCCAATCAGTTTACAATGTACCGACGAGTGAACGATTGTCCGTTTCAACGGTGTACGTATCACAGTTCCTTCGGGCAAACTATCGGGGAGATCAATAGAGTCGGGAACCAATACATAGTTATGAAGTACCTTAGTAGTATCCCACGGATTTTGAATCGAAGCAAATGTATATTGCGGATAATCGACAATCGTTATTCGCTTCGCATAGTCCATAGGCACCGTATCACCGCCTACCTGAGATATAGCGGCACTGCCACCGCCCCCACACGAGGGGAACAATGCCAGTGCCACAAGACATGATACAGAATATGAAAGAAATAAATTGTTGCTCATCAATTCTTATAGTTGAAAACTATAGCACAGGGGTCGATTCCGGTTTCACCTTCATCCAGTTTTTGACCATCGGGCGAATAAATACAGTAGTAACCGTCGGTAGTGTAAGACGGCCATCCATTTTCAAGTCTTACCGATGCTACAAAAACGTTTCCGCTGACAGGCTCGACAGCAATCGCGTTGGGCGAGTCAACCTCCTCGCCAGCTGCGACAAACGATGTCGGGTTTGAAGAATTGTTAACCGGATATTTAAGATAACTTACCGGCTCGGTAGAACTCCATGGCGCGTTAATCGCATACAGATAGTTGTTATCTATAGCAATGAGAGTAGCGGGAGCAAACTTGAAAGATGTATCGCCCGAAACCTTGTAAACAGCAGCATCGACATCTTCATAGTTACCCATACAAAGCACAAACAGATCGGTTCCGTTAGTCACGACATCTGTCGGATTCAATCCTACTTCAAATTTTTTCTCTACAGTAAAATTACGTTTGTCTATTTTAACCATTTTGTTATCATAGGGCTTGTTCAGCATATAATTCATACCACCCGAAATGGCAACATAGATATAATCGTCCACAATAGCGATACCCTCGGGATTGTCTCCGACAGCCAGCGAGTGTTCACACTTCAGTGTCATTAAGTCAAAGCTGATTACATAACCGTCAAACATCGTTATATAT
>JAIDNJ010000159.1 GCA_029063895.1 Muribaculaceae bacterium
AATTTATATAGGTGATTAGGGATATTTTTACTATTTTTGCAAATTGATAAATAGGCTCTGGACAATCGATCCTGACTCTCCTTAAAACCGGGAGATTGATCCTGAAACGCTCTTTTGTCGGTCTCATCCCGTTATCGGGATAACCGGTTATATCAGGTCTCTCGCGAGATCCCTCAACATTAGTTGCAACAGCGCTGTTTGGCCGTTTGTTGCCGATGCCGCGGTTTTGACGGCATTCCTGCTTTTGAAAAATAAAAAACAACATAAATGATAGGTAAATGGAATTACTTACCCCTGACACAAGACGAGCGAAAAGCCGAGGCTACTTTAGCGACAAAGTATGCTTCTTGCCCGCCCATAAGCGAGCTTCTGGTTCAGCGTGGGATTAAGACCGTCGAGGAGGCCGAGAAATTTTTCCGCCCCTCGCTGGCCAATCTTCACGACCCGTTCCTGATGCCCGACATGGACAAGGCCGTCGCGCGCCTTAACCGTGCAATGGGGTTAAAGGAGAAGATTATGGTCTTTGGCGACTATGATGTCGACGGTACGACTGCCGTCGCTCTGGTCTACAAATATCTCCGTAAATTCTACTCCAACGTCGACTTTTATATCCCTACGCGATATGACGAGGGATATGGTGTGTCCCGCCGTGCAATCGATGAGTTTGCCCGGCAGGAGGTCAAACTTGTTATTATTCTCGACTGCGGTATCAAGGCCAATGATGAAATCAGCTATGCCAAGTCGCTCGGCATCGATTTTATAATCTGCGATCATCATGTGCCCGATCTTGAGGTGCCCGAGGCTTGTGCTATCCTGAATCCCAAGATGGAGAACTCCACATATCCCTGCCGCGAGCTTTCGGGGTGTGGTGTGGGATTCAAGTTCATGCAGGCATTCTCGATGAGCAACGATATCCCTATGGCCGACCTCGACGGTATGCTCGACCTCGTGGCCGTCAGCATTGCCGCCGATATCGTCCCGATGGTTGACGAGAACCGCGTCATGACCTTCCACGGTCTCAAACGTCTTAACACCAATCCTAACCTCGGGCTCAAGGCTATCATCAAGATTTGCCAGCTTTCGGGCAAGGAGATTACAGTGAGTGACCTGATATTTAAAATCGGGCCGCGCATCAATGCGTCGGGACGCATGCAGCGTGGCAGCGAGGCTGTCGAGCTTCTGGTGTCTCACGATTTTGCCGAGGCTCTTGAAAAAGCGCGTAACATCGACCAGTATAACAAGGACCGGAAAGAGCTTGACAAGCAGATTACCCAGGAGGCAAACGCCATCATCGAGCAGCGTGGCGATAAGATTCATGACAAAAAGACAATTGTAATCTACAATAAAGATTGGCACAAAGGCATCATCGGGATTGTTGCCTCGCGTCTCACCGAGCTCTATTACAAACCGTCGGTCGTGCTCACTCTCAACGACGGGCTGGCTACAGGTTCGTCGCGCTCGGTTCAGGGCTTTGACATCTATACCGCTATCGAGTCATGCCGTGACCTGCTCGAAAACTTCGGCGGTCACACCTATGCTGTTGGCTTGTCGATGAAAGAAGAGAACATTCCCGAGTTCACACGCCGTTTTGAGGAATATGTGGCTGCCAACATCCTCCCGGCCCAGACCCAACCTCAGTTTGACATCGACGCCTATATAAACTTTGCCGACATCACTCCCGAGTTTATCTCGCTGTTGAGACGGTTTAATCCCTATGGTCCCGGCAATTCAAAACCGGTGTTCTGTACCCGCGAGGTTATCGATTTCGGCACAAGCAAGCTGGTTGGACGCAACCTCGAGCATATCAAACTTGAGCTTGTCGACAATACTTCGGGAAAGGTGTTTAACGGTATTGCGTTCAACATGGCTCCCTATTTTGACTATATCCGCCAGCGCAAACCGTTTGACATCTGTTTTACCATTGAGGATAACAAGCATCGGGCATCGTCGAGCGCTATTCAGCTGTTTGTAAAGGAAATCCGTATTCCCGACGAGGAAGCGGCTCAAATCGCCATGCTCAATTCAGCCGATTGAATCGGTTCCGGTCTATGGCCTTCTCTCCCGAGCAGCTTCATGCCGTCCTGCACCGTTACTGGGGATATGACACGTTCCGCTATCCTCAGCAGGATATCATCATGTCGGTTCTTCAAGGGCACGACACGCTTGGTCTCATGCCTACCGGCGGCGGAAAGTCGCTCACCTTTCAGGTGCCCGCGATGTTGCTTGACGGGCTCACAGTTGTCATCACGCCTCTCATCTCGCTGATGAAAGATCAGGTTGACAATCTGCGTGAACACGATATTCCTGCCACATTTCTGTTTGCCGGTTTGAGCTCCCATGAGCAAAGACTCGCAATCGAAAAATGCCGTTATGGTAAAACCAAAATACTTTACCTCTCGCCCGAGAAACTTTGCTCAGGCTCCTTCCTTGATGTAATGCGTCATCTCGATGTGAGCCTGATTGTAGTCGATGAGGCCCATTGCATCTCGCAGTGGGGATATGACTTCAGGCCGTCCTATCTCAAGATAAAGAAACTCCGCGATGTGCATCCGCGGGTGCCGGTGCTTGCATTGACCGCATCGGCCACTCCTGTCGTTGCCGATGATATCTGTTACAGGCTTGGATTTAAAGAAGACTCGCGGCGCTTTACGCTCAGTTTTGCCCGTCCCAACATCTCGTTTATAGTGCGCCCGACCGAGAGTAAGGATTCGGAACTTGTCCATATCCTCTCATCGACTCTCGGGTCGGCGATCGTTTATGTGAGATCGCGACGCCGCACACGCGAGATAGCCTCTATCCTGGCCGAAAACGGCATTAGCGCCGAGTTTTATCATGCCGGACTCGACACTCAGGATAAAAACGAACGCCAAAATCGCTGGAAGAGTGACGAAGTCCGCGTGATGGTGGCTACCAATGCATTCGGTATGGGCATCGACAAACCCGATGTCCGTCTTGTGATTCACTATGATCTCCCGTCGACTCTTGAAGAATATTATCAGGAGGCCGGTAGGGCAGGCCGCGACGGGCGGGAATCATTTGCCGTTGTTCTCTCCTCTAAATATGATAAAAGCGTGTTGTCGCGCCGTCTTGCCGAAACCTATCCGCCCAAGGAAACACTCCGTCATGTTTACGAGATGACCGGCAATTTTCTTGACGTTCCGGTAGGGGAAGGTTTCAACCGGGTGTATGAATTTAACCTTCCGCTCTTCAGCAGTCGGTTCTCTATCAACAAAAAAGTGGCCCATAACTCGCTGATGCTGTTGACTGCCGCCGGTTATATCGATTATCAGGATGACGTCTCGACTGCTTCGAGACTCATGGTGATAATGACACGTGACGAGTTATATGACCTTGATTTGCCCGATGTCGCCGAGCGCATTTTCCAACTTGTGTTGCGGAGCTATCCCGGCTTGTTTGCCGACTATGTGATTATCTCGGAGGCGTCCATCGCCGGTCGCCTTGCACTGAGACAGGAAACGGTCTACGAAAACTTGCTGCTGCTCGCGCGCATGCACGTAATCAACTATATCCCTCACCGCACCACTCCATATATTTATTACACGACATCGCGCGAGGAACCGAAATATCTCGTATTTCCGCGTGCGGTTTATGAAGACCGGCGTGAGGAGATGGCCCGTCGTGTCGAGGCTATGAAGGCATTTGTTTTCGGTAATGACCGTTGTCGTGTTGAAACGATGCTCGGTTACTTTGGCGAGACGGCGTGTGAGCCGTGCGGAAAGTGTGATTACTGCCGCATGGTGGCACGTTATAAACGTGAAACGGGAACCGATGATGATGCCCGTCGTCGCGAAAAAGCCGAAATACGGGATGTCGTCAACCGTTTTATCGACCAAAACGGTAATACTGACATCAATGTGATGATGCGTTACTGTTCACGTGGCGATGAAGCGTCGCGACAACGTTTTGTCGAGACCGTGAGAGAGATGGCCGACGAAGGTCTTGTAATTCTTGAAGGGATAAAGGTGTCATCCAAAATCAGTCGCTGAGCGTTGCACCGTCGATTTTTTCAATTGAAGCCCGGAGCGTGTCGGCATATCCCCGTCGTGTTGTCATTGTCATCGAGCATGTATTGTCAAAGCAGCGTTCCGTAATCTCCACCTCGGGGTTCTTGGTGAGTTTCATCACGTCGTTCATGGCTTGGTAGGGGAATGTGAAACGGATATCGGCCATTTCATGACACGTAATTATCTCGCCGTTTTCAATGGCCTGACGGGCTGCCTCGCGGTAAGCGGTGATCAGTCCCGATGTACCGAGCTTGATTCCTCCGAAATATCGCACCACTGCAATCACGATGTTTGTCAGTCCGAATGATTCAATCTGACCCAGAATCGGTTTCCCTGCCGTTCCTGACGGCTCACCGTTGTCATTTGCACGGAATGTGGTGCGGTCGGCACCTATCATGTAGGCCCAGCACACGTGACGGGCATCAAAATATTCTTTTTGAAGTCGGGAAACAAAATCCATCGCCTCCTCGACTGTTGTGGTCGGGAAGGCGAAGGATAAGAATTTGCTCTTCTTTTCGGTTATATTTGCCTGTGAGGGAGCTTTGAGTGTCTTGAACTGATCGTCTGACATGATATGGGATGGAGATTATTGACCGCTGAACTCGCGATAGATGTCAAAGGCGGCTTTGATTTCTTCATCATCGGCTGTACAGTCGGTAACGATGTTTCCGGGTGCCGAGATGAGACTGAAATTGATTTCGCTGGCGTTGCTGTTCTTTTTGTCGTGATGCATGAGGGCTATGAGGCGGTCATATTCCTTGCATGAGAAAGCAAAGATTCCGTAATTTTCCTTGATGTATGAGGCAAACCGGGTGAGCTCGGCGGTGGGGAATCCTAATTTTTTGGAAGCAAGAATCAGCTCCACAACCATGCCATAGGCTACGGCAAATCCGTGAGGTATTGGAGAATTGCGCTCAATCGACAGCTCTTCAAAAGCGTGTCCGGCGGTGTGGCCGAGGTTCAGAGCTTTGCGTAGTCCTTTTTCAGTGGGGTCCTCGGTGACTATTTTCTCCTTGACGGCAACACTCGTTTTGATGAGATCGAGCATGCGGTCAGGATCGATTGAAGTTACATCGTAACGCAGCAGTGTATCATATTCTTCTTTGGATGAAAGCAGGGCGTGTTTGATCATCTCGGCATATCCCGACAGCTTCTCCTGATTGTTGAGAGTGTTGAAAAAGGTTGATGAGATGATAACCGTGTCAGCTTCGTTAAAGACACCGACTTCGTTTTTCAGCCCATTGAAATTTATACCGGTTTTTCCGCCTACCGATGCGTCAACAGCTGCCAGCAGTGTGGTGGGGACATTGATAAACTTTACACCACGTTTAAATGTTGATGCGGCAAAGGCTCCCATATCGGTAACCATTCCTCCTCCGAGATTGATGACGAGTGACGACCGGTTGCAGCCCGCCTGTTGCATCTGTTCCCAGATAGTCGACAGCGAGTCAATGTTTTTGTTGACATCACCCGGCATCACTTCAATGACCGTAGCTTTTGCTACAGCCGATGATTCGGATTGCATACGCGGCAATACAAATGATTTTGTATTTGTGTCGACGATGACTACTATGTTTGATGGGCCTATAGCCTCGACAGCGCGGTCAAGTTCCTGAGCCACGTGGTTGCTGTAAATCAGATTCTGTGCCATTTCTTTTTGTTTTTTGTTCTTTATATAGAACGCTTTACTCCACCGAAGTGTTGAACAATTTGAGTATCAGAGCGGGAAAATTGTCGGCAAGCTCCTGCATCGACCCAAAGACGACGGCCGCGCCCGCTTGTGAAAGCTCTTCGGCCGGTATCGGTCCGGTGGTTATACCTATCGTGAATGTACCGGCGCGGTCGGCCGACTTTACTCCAAGCGGAGCATTTTCGATGGCGATACACTTTCGTGGGCTTGCCCCGGCAATCTGCATGGCCTTGAGATAGGGCTCGGGATGTGGTTTGCCATGTGTGACACTTTTTGAGGTGATCATCAGGTTTTCATCAAAGCCTCCCGGAAAGTCGCGTTCGATTCTTGAAATCAGCGATGACTGACCTGACCCGGTGACAAGCACCCGCTTCATTGACATCTTTTTCATTGACTCGATAAGTGTCTTTGCTCCGGGCATCGTGTCAACATCGGGAAATGTCTTGAAATATTCAGTTTTTTTGTGATAGAATTCCTTAGCTTCATCAGGCGTCACGTGGCGTCCGAATTGTCTCATGTAGAGCAAGTCGATGGTAGCCTCACCCGTCATTCCTTCATACAGATAAAATTCATCGCGGTCGGCTTCGATACCTAACTCGTCGGCAAGGTGCTTCCATGCGAGCGTGTGAAACTTCATGGAATCATATAGTGTACCGTCCATGTCGATAAGCGCGGTGGTCGGTGTCACGTTTTTATAGTGATGTCTTTTGAGAAATGTAGTTATTTCGTCAGTAAAGTCTCTCATCATTTTTGCCATTTTGTTTTGAGGGTATAAAGTTACTCATTTTATATTTTATAAAAGTAAAATCGAAAATCTTTTTTCGGAATATGGTGTATGGTGGCAGCTCGTCGGGTGTTCAAATTTAGTTCAAACTCCCCTCCGGACCATTTTGAACAGAATTTGAACAGTGTGTGCCGGGTTGGTCTGATAAGGGTCGACGATGGAGTGAAAGGGCTTTTCGGAATATGGTGTATGGTGGCGGCTCGTCGGGTATTCAAATTTAGTTCAAACTGCCCTCGGAGCCGTTTTGAACAGAATTTGAACGGTGTTTGTCGGGTAGGTTGAAGATGGGTCGGCGTTGGCTTGAAAGAGCCCCCCTGAAGTGCCGGTCGGGAGGGGGGTGCGATGGGGTGCGATGGGGTGCGAAAAGAGGTGCGAAGGGGTGCGATTTTCGTGGAAAAGGGTTATATATTGTCTATATTACATTGATAGTCGTATTTTGCTAAACGGCTTAATATTAGATATATATGATTTATAAAATCTATATATCATCTATATTTGGGTTATATGCTATTGCAAGGTGCGTGATGGTGTTATATCTTTGCATTGTAAAAGTTAATTAGATAGAAGAAGGTAGATACAAGTTCTAAGGAAATTAACTCAGGCCAATAAGTTTTTAGGGTTAGTATTATGTTAGAATTAGTGTTTGGTGCCTGAGAAATGAACCAAGTGTTCGTGTTTAATTTAGGTTTGTTTTGAGCTTTGGCTCATAAGCAAAAAAGCCACCGAGAGGTGGCTTTTTGCTTTATATGCTTTGATGATGTACGTGACTAAACAGCGTTTATTACCGCGTCGACCCCTTCGGGTGTTGTTGACCAGTCGGTGACAAAACGAACGACACTTTTAACCGGTCCGGGCGCACCCCAGTATTCAAACGAAGCTATCTCGCGCAGACGTTCGATTGTGGTGTTTGGCAATATGAAAAATTGCTGGTTTGTGGGTGAGTCAATCATCAGCTCCACTCCTTTGGCTTCCATTCCCTCTTTAAGCCTCATGGCCATGGCGATGGCATGTTGTCCTATGCGGCTGTAAAGGTCTTCGCTGAAAAGCGCGTTAAACTGTACGCCGAGCAGACGCCCTTTTGCGAGCAGAGCTCCATGTTGTTTAATAAGGGTATAAAGGTAGGGGACACGGTCAACATGGCGGCTCACGAGTGCTTCTCCCATCAACGTGCCACACTTTGTTCCGCCTATGTAGAAATAGTCGGTAAGCATCGCGAGGTCGTTAAGAGTCACATCATTGCCGTGAGCGGCAAGACCATAGGCAAGACGGGCCCCGTCAACATATAGTGGTATGTCAAATTTTTGGCATACACTGCTGATGGCTTTGAGTTCGTCAAGGCTGTATAGTGTACCGAGCTCGGTAGGAAACGAGATATAGACCATTCCCGGTGCGACCATATGGCTGTATGATTCGTCACGATAAAACGTTTCGATCATCAGTTCAAGTTCGGTAGCTTCTATTTTACCGTCATGTTGGGGTAGAGTCAGCACTTTGTGCCCCGATGCCTCAATCGCTCCTGCCTCATGCACGTTGATGTGTGATGTCTCGGCAGCCACGACGCCTTCATGTCGATGAAGCAAAGCGTCGATAACTGTGGCATTGGTTTGTGTACCGCCTACAAAAAACAACACCTTCCCTTCCTGAAGGCCACATGCTTCAAGTATTTTTTCACGGGCTTCATCACAGAATTCATCTCGCTGGTAGCCCACGGTGTGTAGCATGTTGGTAGCGGTGAGGCGTTCCATCACTTCAGGGTGGGCCCCCACCATGTAATCGCTGTCAAAATAAAACATAGATAATCAATAATAATTTATTTTGACAAAATTACCCTTTTTAGACGATATGTCCAAATGTCCCGATATCCCTTCCCGTTATTTTATCGGAAATCAAACTCTTTTATCAGAAATCAAACTCTTCAATAGTCATTGTTGCCAGCTCCTGAATTTGTGGAACAAGACGTTTGAAATGGTCCGATTCCATGTGGGCCTTCAGAGATGCCTTATCTTCCCAGGTCTCATAAATGAGCAGACGGTCGTTGTTGATCAATGAACCGTAAAGGTCATAATCTATACATCCTTTTTCGCGCATCGAGAGTTCTATCAATTCCACCACCGCTTCTTTGAGAGGCTTGCGGTTCTCGTCTTTTTCAACGATAAGAGAAACATTAAGTCGTATCATAATCATGTGTTTTTATATTACTAAAACACCGGTACCGTGAAATCGGTTCATCATGTTATGATACGGGCCGCCTCCGTGATATTTTATTGGGGAAGCTGAAATGGCTATTTCAAGCCTTGAGCAGATTATCGGCGAGGGTGGCGAGGGCAGTTTTGTTTTCTTCGGTCATGCGGCCGCGGAGAGTTATCATTGGCTCGACTATCTCGATATTTTTCATGCCTTCAAACATCTGACGCATCTTGCGTCCCGCAGCGGGTGCCCACATTCCGTTCTCGACAATAGCGACCTTGCGGTTATTATAGCCCTTGAGGGCAAGATGATGCAGGAAATGGTGCATAGGGGGGAATATCTCGGCATCGTAGGTCGACGAAAGAACCACCAGATGACCCATGCGGAACGCATCCTCGACGGCTTCGGCCTGGTCGTCACGGCAAAGATCGGTTATCGCAACCTTGTTGGCTCCTTTTTCTTTGAGAAGGTCGGCCATATATTGGGCAGCCTCGGCGGTGAGTCCGTGAATCGACGCATGAGCTACCAGCACTCCGGGAGTCTCCACTCGATAGGACGACCAGGTGTTATACAGGTCAATATAAGGCTTGATGTCGCCTTCAAGCACGGGTCCGTGAAGCGGCGCGATAGCATCAATTTCCTTGCCGGCAAGTTTTTTTAGAACCGTCTGGACGGGCTGACCATATTTCCCTACAATATTGAAGAAATAACGTCGGGCCTCACACGCCCAGTCTTCATCGGGATCGGGATTGCCAAAACGACCGAATGCGTCGGCCGAAAACAATGTTTTGGCGGTTTCATCATAAACCATCATCACCTCGGGCCAGTGTACCATCGGAGCAGTGATGAAATGCAGTTTGTGCTTGCCAAGGTCGAGAGTGTCTCCGTCGCCAACCTCGATGATGCGGTCGTCAAACGATACAGGGCCATGAACGAGATTGGCCAGCATATTGCGCGCCTTGGTGGTGCATACAAGCCGACATTCGGGATATTTTTCCATCACCCAGCCTATGCGGGCCGAGTGGTCGGGCTCGAGATGCTGAACGATGAGATAATCGGGTCCTTTACCCTCGGGGAGTGTACGGTAAAGATTTTCGCACCAGTCATCGGCCTTGCGCTCGTCGACAGTGTCAATGAGTGCGATTTTGTCATCTGAGATAATAAATGAATTATATGATATACCTTCAGGAACAACATACTGGCTCTCAAAAAGGTCAAGGTCTGTGTCATAAACGCCTATTGGCTTGATGTCTTTGTGCATAATCGTGATATTTGTTTAAATAACCGCGCAAAATTAGTTATTTTTGCAAAATCAAAAAAGTAATAACCCAAACTATTTTTATATGATGAAGACAATTTATCTTGCCGGAGGCTGTTTCTGGGGCATACAGCATCTTTTCTCTCTTGTTCCGGGTGTGACCCAATCCATCGCCGGATATGCCAACAGTAACACCCCGTCGCCCACCTATAAAGAGGTTTGTACCGGTAACACCAATGCCGCCGAAACGGTCAAAGTCGATTATGACCCCGATTGCGTGACACTTCAGGAGCTGCTTGACCTTTACCTTCAGGCCGTAGATCCTACATCGCTTAACCGTCAGGGAGGTGACCACGGCACCCAGTATCGCACCGGCATCTACTACACCGACCCCGCCGACAAGCCGGCTGTCGATAAATTTCTCGATGATCTCAACGACCGACTCGGAGGGCGGCTTGCCATCGAGCGCGGAGAGCTGCAAAATTTCTATCCGGCCGAGGAATATCATCAGGACTATCTTGACAAAAATCCACAGGGATATTGCCATGTCAACCCCGGCTTGTTTAAAGTTGCCCGTACCGTCGGCAAGCCACGGGTGAAATAATTTCGGTCTTGTCCGGTGTGCCACGTCCTTGCCTGGCAGTCGGTTGATCGTCTTGGTAGGGGGGCGATATTTCGTGACCTGACAGGTCCGGTACATTTCTTTATCTGATAACTGAAACCTTATTGGATCTCATATCAGCTCAATCACGGCTCGGGTTCCGCTGCCCGGGGTGCTGTAGAGGCGTAGGTCGCCGCCGTGGCGGCGGACAATCTGGCGGCTGAGGTAGAGCCCCACCCCTGTACCGTCGGGCTTGGTGGTGACAAACGGCTGGAACAGCTCGTCGCGTATGGCCGGGTCAATGCCTGAGCCATTGTCCTCGATGATGATATAGGGGTGACCGTCAGAGGTCGAAATGGTGAAGCTGACTGCCGGATTGGCGACCGACGAGACCGCATCAAGCGCGTTACGGGTCAGGTTGACCATCACCTGACTCATCAGGTCGGTGTCGATATTGAGAGTGACGACGGTCGAGGCGATGAAGCGGATGATGTCGGTGTCGAGACCGCGGGCTCGTAGCTCGGCATCGGTCAGTTGTTTTATGAGGCGGATAAATTCGCGCGAATCAATCGATACGGTCTGTGGCTCGGGTAGATGGGTGAGGTTATAGTAGGCTTTGAGAAAACGGTTTATGCCACGGCTGCGGCTGTCGATAAGGTCGATTGCCTCCGTGAGACGGTCGCCATGATAGCGATCGGGATGCTTTTTTATGTCGCTGCAAAGCGCAATGACGGGAGTGATGGAGTTGCCCATCTCGTGGCTCATTATCTTGAGGATGCGGTCATAGTAGAGCTTGCGGGTCTCGAGTTCCATTGTCGTGGAGTGGAAAAGGGCGATGAGGTTGTTGAATCCGGTGAGCGTCTCGCTCAGCACGGGATCGTCGGTGGCGGTATCAAATGTGGTGGTCGTGTCGCGTACTTCAAGCGACTTGGCAAAGGTCCACACGACCTGTTTCAGGCGTCCCACGAGATTCCATAGCATGAAACATGCTATCACCACGGCGATGCCCGCAAATATCGACTGGGGATATAGCCGGCGGTCAAAAAGGATGACGCCTGAGACAGTCAGCCCGATGATAGCCGACAGCAGCAGAACGAAGTGTAGCCTGAAATGTTTCACGATTTTTTGAGTAGGTTGTAGAGGGTTTGTCGGTTGATGTTGAGTCGCTCGGCTGCAGCGCTGAGGTTGCCGTCACACTCAGCTATGATGTCGCGTATGTGTTGCAGCTTGATTTGATCGAGGGTCATGTTGCGGCGGTCGTGCTCGCGCTGTTCCAGTTCGATGGCATTGCTGACAGCCGCTGTATCGCGTTGTGTTTTTTTGTTGCGGTCTATGGCCTTGTGGAGTTTTTCAATCAGCTCGTCGTTATCCCACGGCTTGGTGACGAAGTCCTCGGCGCCGAGTTTCATCGCCTCGACAGCCAGACTGATTTCGCCAAAGGCGGTGATGACTACAACTGCCGGCGGATTTGGAATTTCCTTTATACGTTCAAGCCAGAAAAGACCGTCGCTGCCGTCGAGCTTGTTTGAATTGTAGTTCATGTCGAGAATCACGCAGTCGATGTCGCCGTTGCGGAGCAGGGCGGGGATAATGCGCGGGTCGCCCGATGCCGTTATGTCGTCAAATTCGTCGGCAAGAATAAGGTTGAGCGTCGACCTTACAGCCGGATTGTCGTCGATTATCAATATTTTCATGGGGCAAAGATACAATTAAACCTTTAAAGAGTCACCCTTTAAGAAATAAATCGTCTATTTTTTTGACAGAGTGTCTAATATTTAGACAAAATGCATGTCGATTTTGGCGTTTTTGGATTTTATTGAATGATATGGGCTGAACGACCGCTAACTTTGTCGCCATGAAACGAACGATAATCATATTCGCAACAATTTTGACGGCCCGTGTGATGTCGGGGCAGATGACTCTTAACGACTGCCTTGTCTATGCCGCCGAGCATGCCCACGACAATATACTCAACCGCCTTGAGGTGTCAAAGGCTACCGCCGACAAGCGTATCGCGGCCTCCGATCTGATGCCCTCCCTCAGCCTGTCATCGCGCGGAAACCTCAGCTTTGGCCGAAACATCGACCCCGAGACCAACACCTATGA
>JAIDNJ010000016.1 GCA_029063895.1 Muribaculaceae bacterium
GAGACTCGAACTCACACGAGCTAATGCTCACTACCCCCTCAAAGTAGCGCGTCTACCAATTCCGCCATCCGGACAGGCATCAACCTCATGAAAGAGACTGTTGAGAAATTGGAGCGAAAAACGGGACTCGAACCCGCGACCCCAACCTTGGCAAGGTTGTGCTCTACCAACTGAGCTATTTTCGCAGTAGGTTTTTTGCTTTTGCGTTGCAAAGGTACGCATTATTTCTGAACTGACAAATTTTTTGAGACTTTTTTTGCACTTTTTTTATCAGTTTTTTAATGCGTTTTTAGCAATCACTTATTAATCAATCTATTATCATTTCGATTAAATCGACGCTCATTTCTGGGAAACCAACCCTTTTCTACACGCTTGCGCTGATCAAAGACTTCTTTTATTGACCAAAACGAAGAGAAAGCAACCACACCGGCCACTATTGACATGAATAAATCTTCAAAATATACCGAACATACACATCCAATAATGCCAAGCAAAAGAAATGCTACCCAAATGCGGGTACCAAAATAATACTCTCCTTTTATGACAAGGGGATGGAATAGTCCGATTACAAGAAATGTAGAAGCTCCGATTATTAAACCGAGCAAATTATACTGTTGAATCAAGTCGGTCATAGACTGTTTGATTTATGTTTCTTATAGGCCTCGGCCAGTCTCACATGATATTGGCGACGCTGGTAGCCCGGACCGTTGTAGACAGCCGCGAACCGTGTCCAGTTTTTTTGCCTCATAGAGTCAAGCATGCCGCCATGCTGTATAAATTTGATGAAGAATCGGAACTGTTCTTTTTCAGACATGGACATTCGGAACGCAAATTCTTCGGGTGAACCGGCACCACAACGCTTCCAATTAAAACCACCAATCTGAAACATTCCCCAGAATGTTGACTCAACGGCAGCTACCGGGTCTACTTTCATCGCCTTTTGTAAAAGATCGTAATGGTGATAGACTCGCGGTTTGGACGACGTACCTGTTGAAAAGAGTTCGGGATAGAGTTTTCGAGCCTGCGTGAGGTCGGAATTGTTTTTTGCTGCTTTCTTGAGGAAAACAGCCCGTTGAAAAAAGACAATTGGAATACCGGGGCTCACAATACCACGGTGGGCATATCCCGCCTCTATCTCTATAACAGCTTTAATAGCGGCCAGCTCGACACCAAGAGTGTCAGCAGCCGTCTTCATATCAAATTCAGTGATATGGGTCGAGAAATAGGGTAAAGAAACAAGAGAGGAGCTGTTGAAGACTGAATCGAGGTGACGTTCAATTTCAAGTTGCTGTATTTCCTGCTGATTGTCGCCTACGGCATTCAATGCCGTAAGTAACACCACAGACAGCATAACCATGAAACGTAAATCTTTTAACTTCATCAACTCCTCTCTTATTTATAATAATGTATGCTTATGCTTTGAGGTCAGCGACTTTTTCGATAACTCGGCGCAGCTGGTTATAGAAACGGTCAACTGCGGGAATGTGCATGCGTTCAGACGGCGAGTGAACGTCGCGGAGAGTAGGACCGAACGAAACCATATCGAGTTCGGGATAAACCGATTTGAACAAACCACATTCAAGACCTGCATGGATGGCTTTGATAGCGGGTTTAACACCATAGAGTTCCTCATAGGAATCACTTGCTATCTTCATGATGGGCGACTCGAGGTTGGGCTGCCATCCGGGATATCCGTCACCGTGAGTAACCTTAGCACCGGCGAGCTGGAACACAGCTTCTACCTGGCGTGCAATGTCCCATTTACGTGACTCAACAGAGCTACGCTGGCTTGTTGTAACCACAATCTGATTTTCAGGTTTCATTTTTACTGAAGCGAGGTTGGTCGATGTCTCAACAAGACCTTTGAGTTCGCGGCTCATTGAAACCACACCGTGAGGAGCTCCGTAAACGGCACGGATGATATTGACTGTTGTAGTCGAGTCGATGCAGAATTCGGGAGTGTCCACAGTACTCATCTCGATAGTGAGATTAGGTTCGAGACCTTTGTATTCGTTTTCGATATCGGCAACATAATGGTTGAGCATGATGCGGATGTCCTCTTTATTAGATGTGTGTACACCGACAACAGCATGGGCTGCGCGAGCGATAGCATTGCGGAGGTTACCACCGTCGATCTCGGCAAGAGAAACTTCATATTTTTGGGTGAGCTGCCAAAGGAAACGGGCAAGGAGTTTGTTGGCATTGGCACGACCGAGGTGAATATCACCACCCGAGTGACCGCCAAGACCGTTGGCGATATCGATGCGGAAATACTGGAAATCGGTGGGAGCCTGCGAACGATGGTAGGTGAAAGTACAAGTAGTATCTACACCACCGGCACAGCCTACAAATACTTCAGCATCATCTTCCGAGTCAAGGTTAACAAGAATACGGCCTGTAATCATGTCTTTGCCAAGACCAAAAGCGCCGGTCATACCGGTTTCCTCGTCAACAGTGAAAAGACATTCGATGGGACCGTGCTCGAGAGTGGGGTCAATAAGGACAGCGAGTGAAGCAGCCACGCCGATACCGTTGTCAGCACCAAGAGTGGTACCGTCGGCACGTACCCATTCACCGTCAACTATAGTTTTGATAGGGTTGTTTTCAAAATCAAAAGACTTGTCGTTGGACTCGCAAACCATATCCATGTGGCCCTGAAGTACGATAGTGGGGGCATTTTCATGACCGGGAGTACCGGGTTTAAACATAACGATGTTTCCAACTTCATCGGTTTTCACGGCAATGTTGTGCTTTGCTGCAAAATCAAGAAGGTATTTACGAATTTTACCTTCTTTTTTTGAAGGACGGGGTACCTTAGTAATCTCGTCAAAGATTTGGAACACCAAAGCAGGTTGAAGATCTTTTACTTCCATAGATTTGTGTTTTGAATGGTTATACTA
>JAIDNJ010000160.1 GCA_029063895.1 Muribaculaceae bacterium
GTAATATATATTTCAATCTCTTTTTACCTTTGATAAAAGAGCAATCGACTTGTGGTGATATTGCTCTTAATTCTTTGGACGTGCAAATTTACAAATTTTTTTCATAGCGGTGCATAGAATTGGTGAAAAATTTCTTTAATTTTTGAAATTATTCTTTCAAGAGCTCGCCAAAGGGCGTTTTTTGCGACAAAATGAAAAGGTAACGATAAAAAACGCTCATCTTTTGCAACCGGCAGGTGCAAAAAAATTGTTGTAGTAGTGTCGTTAGTTCAAATTAACGAAATGTAGCGGTTTTTGTTTTGCCGTTTTAAAGCGATGAAGTAACTTTGCAGTTAAATTGATAGAAAGCACTCATTAAATAATAAAGAGATATGCCCGGTTCGTCCACACAACAGAAAATGGGTCTTGACCAGTCACTGACGCAACGGCTTTTGCCGCTGCAGGTGCGTGTCGGGCGTATGCTTGAAATGAATTCAATCGAGGTCGAGGAAGAAGTCAAGCGTGCTCTTGAAGAACTTCCCGCTCTTGAAGTCGCCGATACCGAGGCCAACCATACGCCCGAAGACAGTTTCACCGAGACATCCGAACAAATGCAGCTTGCCGACTTCAGCGGTGAGGAAGAAATTCCATCGACATTTTCTTATGTGCGCCATTCTACAGCCGAAGACGCTGCCGCTGCATCGCCGGGCAGTTTTGCTCCTGCAAGCGATAACTCGATGATTGACTCTCTCACACGACAGGTCAACGAACACAACCTGTCGCCCGATGACCTTGTTATAGCCCAGTATATCATCGGGAATATCGATGACAACGGATACATGAACCGCGACCTCAGGTCAATTGGCGACGATATCGCCATTCAGGCCGGTATCGACGTTGACGAGAACCGTCTGAAACGCATACGCGACATTGTACGTTCGCTCGACCCGGCAGGAATCGGAGCCGTTGACCTGCGCGACTGTCTGCTGCTTCAGCTCAGACGCAAACCGGCCGGTGAAATTGTTGATATCGCCATCGAGATGATTTCTGACTATTTTGACCTGTTCTCAAAAAAACACTTCGACCGCATAGCATCGCTGATGGGTATAAGTCAAGATCAGGTCAAAGAGGCTATGAATCTTGTCAGGCAGCTCAATCCAAAACCGGGGAGTCTGTTTGAACAAACTCCCCTGCAGCGCAACGCGACAATAATCATTCCCGATTTTCAGGTCGAGACCGACGGACACCGCATCAACCTGTCGTTGCTCAACAATATACCTGAGCTTTGTATCGACGCGACTTTTGATGATGACTCGGCTATCAAGACCGGTCCGTCGCTCACACGGTCTGAACGCGAGGCCGCCACATTCATACGACGTCACCGTGACGAGGCGCGCGAATTCATCAAAATTTTGCGTACACGTCAGGAAACGTTGTTTAAGGTAATGAATGCTATCGTCAAGCTTCAGCGTGACTTCTTCCTGACCGATGATCCCAACCGCATCAAACCGATGATTTTAAAAGACGTCGCATCGATTACCGGACTCGACCTGTCGGTTATATCCCGTGCATCGGCCTCAAAATATGTCGCCACTCAACATGGAGTCTATCCGCTCAAGATGTTTTTCAACGAATCGACCGGCGGTCAGGACAACGAGGCGTCGTCCCACTCCGTTGCCTCGGCTCTGAAAGCGCTCATCGACAACGAGGATAAACACAAACCGCTGAGCGACGAGGCTCTCACATCGCTTATGAACGAAAAAGGGTTTGAGCTTGCCCGACGCACTGTGTCGAAATATCGCGAGAAACTCGGAATACCTGTGGCCCGTCTCCGCAAAGAAATGTAAAACAAACACAAACAGATATAGATATGGAAAAAACCGCACGCATCATATCGGCCATTTTCAACCCGCTGCTGATACCGACCTACGCGATGGCAATAGTGCTGAATGCAACAATACTTTTCATCGTGTCGACCGGTGCCAAGTTTGGCGTGACCGGCATGACTTTCCTGATTACGGCAGTCATCCCCACGTTAGCGATTTTTGTGCTTTACAAAATGAAAATCGTAACCGATTCGGGCCTCAACGAGCGCAAGGAGCGCCTGTTTCCCTACCTCATAGCAGCCGTTTGCTACATTGGTGAAGCACTCTATCTCAACTCTATCCACGCTCCGATATGGCTCATAATGTTCATGGCAGGTGCGGCTGTAGCCACCCTTATCTGTGCCGTCGTCAGCCTTTGGTGGAAAATAAGTGCCCATGCTACTTCGGTAGCCGGGCTTGCCACGCTGATATTCTATCTTATATATTTTCAGCTTAATATTTTTGACCTGAACCTGCTGCTTTATGCAGCTATCCTCATTGCCGGCCTCGTCGACACAACCCGACTCATCCTCGACCGCCACACTCCGGCCCAGCTACTTGCCGGAACTATCAACGGCGTTGTATGCGTGTCTCTGGCAATGGGTGCCTCCATGTATTTTTCTCATTAAAATAATATATACAATATAAGATAATGAAACCACTTGTAAGTATCATCATGGGGAGCACATCCGACCTCCCCATTCTCAAAAAAGCGGCCGATTTTCTCGATTCTATGGAAATCCCGTTTGAAATGAACGCTCTCTCGGCCCACCGCACACCCCACCAAGTTGAAAAATTTGCCACCGAAGCCGAGAGTCGCGGTCTCAAGGTTATAATCGCCGCAGCCGGCATGGCTGCAGCTCTTCCCGGTGTAATCGCCGCCATGACTCCGCTACCTGTAATTGGTGTCCCCATCAACTCTACACTCGACGGTCAGGACGCGCTTCTCTCAATCGTTCAGATGCCTCCGGGCATTGCCGTGGCTACTGTCGGTATTAACGGAGCACTCAATGCCGCCGTACTCGCCACCCAGATGCTTGCTTTGACCGACCCCGCCATTGCCGCCCGTTTTGCCGATTACCGCAGCCGTCTTTCCGACAAAATTGTCAAGGCAAACGCCGACCTCAAAGAAGTGAGCTATAAGTTCAAAACCAATTGATTTAAACTCCTTTAATCCCTTTTTGTAAACCCGGATGCACAATTTCAAATACAGCCGCCGCCACGCCGATAAAGTCAACATAGGCAACACCCCGCTCGGCTCGGGCTACCCTATAAGAATACAGTCAATGACCAATACGTCGACCAACGATATCGAGGGGTCGACAGCCCAGGCCGAGAGAATGATTGAGGCCGGTGCCGAGTATGTCAGACTGACTGCCCAGGGGGTCCGTGAGGCCGAGAGTATGGGCGAGATACGCCGTAGACTCACTGCGGACGGTTTCAATACTCCGCTCGTAGCCGATATCCATTTCAATCCCCGCGCGGCTTATGCGGCAGCTGTAAATGTCGAGAAAGTGCGCATCAATCCCGGCAACTTTGTCGACCCGGGCCGAACGTTCAAACAAATCGAATATACCGACGATGAATATCGCGCCGAGATAAACCGTATCGGCGAGGCTGTCGCTCCGTTCCTGCGACTTTGCAAGGAGCATGGCACGGCGGTGCGCATCGGTGTGAACCACGGATCGCTCTCTGACCGCATCATGTCGCGCTATGGCAACACTCCCGCCGGAATGGCCGAGAGCGCCATGGAGTTTCTGAGAGTTTGCAAAAAAGAGGAATTCAACGATGTTGTCGTGTCGATGAAAGCCTCAAACACGGTTGTCATGACCGAGTCGGTGCGTCGTCTTGTCAAAGCCATGGATGCCGAAGATATGCACTACCCCATCCACCTCGGGGTTACCGAGGCCGGTGACGGGGAGGACGGACGCATAAAATCGGCTGTTGGAATCGGCGCACTCATGGCCGATGGAATCGGCGACACGATACGTGTTTCACTGAGCGAAGCTCCCGAAGCCGAACTCCCCGTAGCCCGCGAACTCGTCGACTACATCTCGCGCCGAACCGATTCGGGTCCGATTTCAGGAATATGGTTTGATGGTTATAACCCTGTTTCACCTTCCCGGCGTGAAACCACTGCCTTTGAAAACATCGGAGGTTCAAATCCTACCCGTGTAGCCGTTGCCGACGAGATTGACCCTGCAATGTTTGATCCCGACCGCACCCCCGAGGTTTCAACCGCCGGTAAACAATGGACGGTAATCGACTGCTCGTCGACACCCGACACCGAATCACTCAAGAACGGTGACACGCCCCTCGTTGTAACATCGCGCGGCATTGATCCCGTCGGTGAAATCAAACGCACCATGCATGCTCTGATGACAGCCGGCATAAAACGCCCGGTAATAATCAGCCTGAACTATGACGGTCTTGATGACGACAAAGTGGCTTTGCGCGCAGCAGCCGATATGGGAGCTCTACTTCTGTCGGGATTTGGCGATGCCATCATGATTGAAGCCGACTGCCTTTCACCGCGCCGTCGTGCCGACATCGCTTATGGAATACTGCAGGCAGCCCGGCGTCGTTTCACCAAAACCGAATATATTTCATGCCCCGGATGTGGACGCACCCTTTTTGACCTCCAGTCGACAGTTCACGATATAAAAGAGGCTACATCCCATCTCAAAGGATTGAAAATCGGAATCATGGGCTGCATAGTAAACGGTCCCGGTGAAATGGCCGATGCTGACTACGGATATGTCGGAGCGGCAGCCGGACACGTGAGTCTTTACAAAGGGAAAGAGTGTGTCGAGAAAAATATACCAACCGCCCAAGCCCTTCCCCGACTCATAAAACTGCTCAAAGAAGAAGGTGTATGGACCGAGCGCAAATGAATCCGGACGATACACTGCAGGCGACACTGACCAACGGACTCAAAGTCATTGCCCGGCGGGCAATGACCGCGGCCGAATACTGCGGCGTGTTCATCAATGCCGGCAGTCGTGACGAGACCGAGCCACGTCTGTTTGGAACAGCCCATTTCATTGAGCATACCATTTTTAAAAGTACATTGAACCACCCGTCCTCATATGTGATCAACCGCATGGAGGAAATCGGCGGCGAGTTAAATGCCTATACTACAAAAGAAGAAACTGCTGTCTACTCGATTTTTCCCGAGGGGCATCTCGATCGTGCAGTCAGCCTGATAACCGAACTTATTACATCGGCGGCGTTCCGTGCCGACGAACTCGACAACGAGCGCGAAGTCGTTCTTGACGAGGCATCGAGCTACCGCGACAATCCGTCCGAGGCTGTCTATGACGATTTTGACGAGCTGTTTTTCAAGGGTAATCCTATGGCCCACAACATTTTGGGAACGACGCGATCAATACGCAATTTTACCACGCAAAACTGCATTGATTTCCGCGACCGATTCTATATAGCCCCAAATATGGTCTTTTTCTACATGGGACCAGCTATTCCCGACAAAGTGTTGGAAATTGTCAATCGCGAGATGTCTCAAATCAAAACAGGCGACGGCAATGTGCCGCCACGAGTGGCACCCTCGATTGTAGCCCCGTTTGACAAGATTATAAAAACCGGCTCCCATCAGGCCCACAACCTTATAGGCGCCCCGGTATGCAGCCGCGACTCCGACCAAAAATATGCGTTCAGCCTGCTCGCCAATATTCTTGCCGGTCCCGGTATGAACTCGTTGCTCAACGTAGCTCTGCGCGAGAAAAACGGACTCGTCTACACCGTCGAAGCCTCCCCTTCGTTCTACAGCGATTGTGGACAGATGACAATCTACTACGGATGTGACAAGAAAGACTCGGACCGCTGCCGCGACCTCGTTTATGGCGAAATTGAACGCGTTGCCGGCAAAAAATTATCAGCCGACGACCTGTCGCGCTTCAAGCGACAGCTTGCCGGACAAGCCCGTGTCGGCCTCGACAATCACGAACAGGAAGCATTGACTCTGGGACGTCGTCTGCTTCACGGTTTTGCACCGACCTCGCCCGGCGACATTCAACGTCACATCGACCCTATAACAGCCGACGAGCTTGCGGCATGTGCCTCTCAACTGCTTCCGCCGTTCACGTCACGCCTGAGAATGGAATAGGAATCTGTCACTTTGTTTATCTTTTTACAATTCACCACAAAAAAACATCAGCAACCATGAGCAACCAACTGAAAGTCTACTGTAAAAATATCAATGAATATATCGATTTCACCGGCGGAGAAACTGTCGGAGACATTGGCCGACGCATTGCCGACCGTCTTGATTTCAAGCCGTTTTGCTGTCAGGTCAACAACAAGACCGAAGACCTCACCTTCCCGCTTTTCGCGCCTAAAGTAATCGAGTTTGTCCATCCGTCAAGCGAAACAGCGCGCCGTGTCTACATTCACTCGCTGTGCATGCTCCTCTATCGTGCCCTTTATGAACTCTACCCGGGCGAACGCCTCGTTATAGAGCACTCGCTGTCGCGCGGATATTACTGCCGTATGACCGGAGTGGTCAAGCCATCCGGGACCATGGTGAGCCGACTCAAGGAAAAGATGTTACAGCTTGTAGCCCTCGACCTGCCATTTGAGCGTAAGGAACGTCTGCGCACCGATGTCATCGAGATTTTCCGTAAGCAAAAACTGTTCAATAAAGTTCGTCTTCTCGAAACAGTCCACGAGCTTTATACCGTATATTACCGTCTTGACGGAGTATGTGATACCTATTATGGTCCCCTCGTGACCTCGACCGGATGCCTTGGGGTTTTTGACCTTCAGCTTCATGAAGATGGTATGCTCCTGCTTGGTCCCGACCCCGTAAATATCTCTCAGCCTCAGCAACCGCTCCCCCAGAAAAAGATGTTCCGGGCTTTTCAAGAACATCTCCAATTTAACAAGATTATCGGTGTCGACAATGTAGGTGAACTGAACGAGACCGTCGACCACCGCCGCACTGCCGACCTAATCAACGTGGCCGAGGCTCTTCACGACAAGAAAATAGCATCTATAGCCGACGATATCGCAGCCCGTTACCGCGAAGGTGGCGCCCGAGTTGTGCTGATTGCAGGTCCTTCATCATCGGGCAAGACAACAACCACCAAGCGACTGGCCATATACCTGATGACCAATCTGTTGGTACCACGCATGATTTCGCTCGACAACTACTTTGTCGACCGTACACTCACTCCACGCGACGAGACAGGCGATTATGACTACGAGTCGTTATATGCTCTCGACCTCGAAGCTTTCAACAAAGACCTCAACGACCTGATCGACGGCAAGGAAGTGTCACTCCCCACCTATAACTTCGAGACAGGTAAACGCATTTACAAAGGGGATAAAATAAAGCTTGGCGACAACACCGTGCTTCTCATCGAGGGTATTCACGGACTCAATCCACAGCTCACCGCCTCAATCGAGGACAAAATGAAATATCGTGTCTATGTGTCGGCTCTGACAACACTGTCAATTGACGACCACAACTGGATTCCGACAACCGACAACCGACTGCTTAGACGCATCATTAGGGACCATAAATATCGCGGGACATCGGCTATCGAGACCATACGCCGCTGGCCCAGCGTGCGCCGTGGCGAGGAAAAATGGATTTTCCCGTTCCAGGAAAACGCCGACTCCACATTTAACTCTTCGCTCATTTTTGAGCTTGGAGTGATGAAAGACTATGCTATGGCCATTCTTCAGGGAGTGCCCCACGACACGCCCGAGTACAGCGAAGCCTACCGCCTGATGAAATTCCTCAGCTTCTTTGCGCCGATAGGTGAGCGTCTCATTCCCCCCACAAGCCTTTTGCGCGAATTTCTTGGCGGAAGCTCGTTCCACTATTGACCAATAGTATAACGATATTTCAAAAAAAAATCGTAACTTTGCGGCTTAAATAAATAAACATTATCACACAGTGGAAACCAAATATATCTTTGTCACCGGCGGTGTCGTTTCCTCTTTAGGAAAAGGTATTATTTCGTCGTCGCTTGCGTGCTTGCTCAAAGCCCGCGGGTATCGCGTCACGATTCAAAAATTTGATCCGTACATCAATATTGACCCGGGTACACTAAACCCATATGAGCACGGCGAATGTTACGTGACTGTCGACGGTCATGAAGCCGACCTCGACCTCGGTCACTATGAGCGATTTACCGACATCAAAACCACCCGAGCCAACAACGTTACCACCGGACGCATCTATCAGAGCGTCATCGACAAGGAACGCCGTGGCGACTATCTCGGCAAAACAGTCCAGATTGTACCTCACATCACCGACGAAATCAAACGGAACGTCAAAAAACTCGGCAACACCGGTAATTTTGACTTCATCATCACCGAGATCGGAGGAACGGTTGGTGACATCGAATCGCTGCCGTTCATCGAGAGCGTCCGTCAGCTCAGATGGGAACTCGGCAACAACTGTGTTTGCATCCACTTGACCTATGTTCCATATATCCGGGCCGCCAAAGAGCTGAAAACCAAACCGACACAACACTCGGTAAAACAGCTTCAGGAGGTCGGTATCCAGCCTGACATTCTCGTGCTGAGAACCGAAAAACATATCTCTACCGAGATGCGTCGCAAAATTGCTCTTTTCTGCAACGTTTCGCCCGACGCCGTAATCCAGTCTATCGACGTCCCCACCATCTATGAGGTACCTATCAAGATGCACGAGCAGCATCTCGACGAACTCGTTCTACGCAAAGCCGGTGTCCCTGTCGAAGGACAGCCCCACATGGCCCCGTGGCTCCATTTCCTTGAAAAAATGGACAAGGCCGAGGAAACAGTCACCGTTGGACTCGTGGGCAAGTATGTCGAACTCCAGGATGCCTACAAATCAATCAACGAATCCCTCTTCCAGGCTGCTACATATACGGACCACCGCCTTGACCTGCGTTTTATCCATTCCGAGAAAGTCAACGAGGAAAATGTTGACGAAAAGCTCCGCGACCTCGATGCTGTCGTAATCGCTCCAGGATTTGGCCAACGCGGAATCGAAGGCAAATTTGTGGCACTGAAATGGTGTCGCGAGCACGATATACCAACCCTCGGCATTTGCCTTGGCATGCAGTGTATGGTCATCGAGTTTGCCCGCAATGTGCTCGGCCTTACCGACGCCAATTCAACCGAGATGGATTCTCAAACACCATACAATGTCATTGACCTGATGGAAGAGCAGAAATCAATCTCAAATCTTGGTGGTACAATGCGACTCGGAGCTTACGATTGTGTGCTCGCTCCCGACTCTCATGCAGCCAAAGCCTATGGCAAGACCCACGTATCGGAGCGCCACCGCCACCGCTTTGAATTTAATGACGAATATCGTCAGCGATTTGAAGAAGCCGGCATGAAATGTGTAGGTGAGAATCCCGATACCCACCTTGTCGAGGTTGTCGAGTTGCCCGACCACCGCTGGTTTATAGGCACACAGTATCACCCCGAATACTCAAGCACCGTTCTCAATCCCAACCCGCTTTTCATCAGCTTCATATCGGCGGCAATCGACTATCGTCACCTACGTATTGCCGGCAAAACCGAAGCGTGACACCAGGTTCATCACTACTGAATAACAAGATATAAGTAACACTATACCAAAACTTAATATGGACAAAAATACACTTCTCGGCCTCGTTATGATGGCCTGCGTGGTTTTCGGATTCATGTGGCTTAACAAACCATCGGAAGAACAGCTTGCCGCCCAGCGCGCCGAGCAGGAACAGATGGCAAATCAAGCTCGTATCGAAGCCGAAGAAGCTCAGCGTCTCGCTTCACAGCCCGACTCGATTTCGGCTGCTGAACGTGCGGCCCTCATCCCGACACTCGCCCAGATAGGCACTCCCGATTCAATTAACGGCACTATCGCTTTTGCCGACGCAAACGTGAAACTGACCATTGACGGCCAGACCGTTTCAGGTCAGGTTGCAGCCGCCGGCACCTCAATCGACATCAACAATCTGCTTGCCAACAACTTTGACGGTCTCACTCTGGCCCAGTCAAAGGCCGCTGTCACCAACCTTCGCAACGTTCTTGAAAATGCCGGACGTTACAACACCTTTGCCCGTTATCTTAGTGGAACCGACGAGACTGTCGGACTGGCCAACGACCTCATCGCCGTTGAGTTTTCGACTCTTGGCGGTCGCCCCAGCCGCGCCACACTGCTCGACTATGACAACTTCCTCAACGATGACACCACCAACGTGGTGATGTTTACACCCGAGACTTCAACTCTCAACTTCAAATTTGTTACCAGCCAGCAGCAGAGGCTCGATACCGACAAGTTCTATTTCACTCCGGTAGTTGAGAACGACTCTACCGTGCTGATGAAACTTGATCTCGGCAACGGTGCCATGTGGGGAATCAGATACACTCTCCGTCCCGGCAGCTATCTGCTCGGTATGGAAGTTGTCCAGAAAAACATGGAGTCAATCATCTCGCCCAGTGCCGCAACTATCGATTTGGACTTTGGTGTGAAAATGCCCCGCAACGAAGCCGGTCGCACATTTGAGGAACAGAAGAGCGCCATCTATTACCAATATCTCGGCGAAACACCCGATGACCTAAACTATGCATCGGACGATTCTGAAGACCTCAAGCAAAAAGTAAAATGGATTGCGTTCAAAGACCAGTTCTTCTCGACAGTTGTCATTCCTCGCTCGTCGTTTGCATCGGCTACCGTTGACCAGAAAGTTCTAAAAAACGACCCCACATACCTCAAGCAGATGAACGCCTCGACCGTTCTCGAATATTCGTCGACCCAGGAAACACCGGTTGCCTTTGACATCTTCATCGGCCCCAACCTTTACCCGCTGCTCGCTTCAATCGACGACACTCTTCAAGCCAAAGAAGACCTTCATCTGACACGTCTCATTCCGCTCGGATGGCCCATCATACGCTGGATCAACACCCTCATTATCATCCCGTTGTTCACCTTCCTCAACGGATTCATCTCAAACTACGGTATCATCATCCTTATCCTGACACTCTTTATCAAGCTCATCCTCTTCCCCCTCACCTACAAGAGCTTCATGTCTCAGGCCAAGATGAGAGTGCTCGCTCCCGACATCAAGGCAATCAACGAGAAATATCCCGGCACCGAGAACGCCATGACCCGCAACTCCAAGACAATGGAACTTTACTCGCGCGCCGGAGCCAACCCCATGTCGGGCTGCCTACCCATGCTTCTCCAGATGCCTATCCTCATCGCCATGTTCTGGTTCTTCCCGTCATGTATCGAGCTTCGCGGTGAATCATTCCTCTGGGCCCACAACCTTGCAGCCCCCGACGTTATCTTCACCCTGCCGTTCACAATTCCCTGGTATGGTAACCACGTGTCGCTGTTCTGTCTCCTTATGACCGCTGTAAACATCGTCTACACTCGCATCAACATGCAAAACTCACCCGGCGGTGAACAAATGGCTATGATGAAATGGATGATGTATCTCATGCCCGTCATGTTCCTCTTCATCTTCAACGACTATGCGGCCGGCCTCAGCTACTATTACTTCCTGTCGCTGCTCATCACAATCGTACAAACATATATTTTCCGCCGCTTTGTCGATGAGAAAAAAGTACGCGCCAAGATGATGGAGAACTCAGCCAAGCCCCGCAAGAAAAACGGTTGGCTCGCCCGTCTTGAAGAAGCTCAGCGCAAACAGCTTGCCGAGGCTCGTGCCCAGCAGCAAAAAGGCAACAAGCGTCGCTGACAACAGCAACGCCGCCACTCATTAATTCATTTATTTGTCAATCATGAGTGACCAACTTTATTATGATGCAATCGACCTGCTCAAAAGGCTGATTGCGACCCCATCGGTCAGCCGCAGCGAAAGCGCTGCGGCTGATGTCGTCTATAACTTTGTGACCGAGAACATTCCCGGTGTAACGCCGCGACGCATCGGTGACAATATCTATATTCCCGACCCCTCGTTTGATGCCGGACGCCCTACCCTGCTGCTCAACTCCCATATCGACACCGTGCCCGCAGCCGACGGCTGGACCCGGGACCCGTTCAAACCCGACACCGACGAAACCGGAGAACGATTATATGGACTCGGCAGCAACGATGCCGGAGCCTCGTTGGTATCGCTTCTTGCGGCCTATCGTGCCGTTGTCGACATTTCGCGAAGTTACAACCTGATATTTGTAGCTTCGGCCCAGGAAGAAGTAAGCGGCAAAGACGGTTTGACAGCCGTCCTTCCTCACCTTCCCAAAGTTGACTGTGCTATCGTAGGCGAGCCAACCGGAATGAGACCCGCCATTGCCGAGAAAGGATTGATGGTGCTCGACTGTACCGCTCACGGCAAAGCCGGCCATGCGGCCCGCAACGAAGGCATCAACGCCATCTATAAAGCTATCGAGGCCATTGATTGTCTAAGGTCATTTAAGTTTGAAAACGAATCGCCCACACTTGGGCCGGTCAAGGTGAGCGTCACCATCATCAACGGAGGTACAAAACATAACGTCGTTCCCGACTTGTGTACATTCACCGCTGACGTCCGCACCACCGACGCCTACTCAAACATCGAGACACTTGAAATACTGAGACAAGCCGTTGGCGATGAAATAGAAATGATTCCGCGGTCAACCCGACTCAACCCGTCGTCAATTGCAGCCGACCACCCTATTGTCCGTCGGTTTGAGATGCTCGGATTTGAACCGTTTGGGTCACCCACCCTCAGCGACGGTGCGCTCATGCCCTGGCCCAAAGTAAAAGCCGGCCCTGGAGAATCGGCGAGATCTCACACCCCCGATGAGTATATCAAGCCCGACGAGAAACATGAACCCAATGAGATATTCATAAAAATATT
>JAIDNJ010000161.1 GCA_029063895.1 Muribaculaceae bacterium
CCCAATATTTCAAATAATCCGCCCAATTGGGACCAACGACATAGTTACCATTTTCATATTTACCGGTAGCCTCATTACGTCCCCAGCGTTTTTCGTTACCACAAAGAGTCCAACCATTTTCGGTTGTGTTTTCATTCGTGCCGTTGTTGCTGACGCGTGGGAGGAAATAAAACTTATTACTCATGTTAACGAGACACATTTTCTGGAGCTGGACAGATACAAGCGGAATTCTTTTACTAAGATCGTCGGGAGTTTTAGCGTCGGCCTGGAAAAGTACATTATAAGTATTTTTATTACCTGAGCCGTCCTTAAAGTCAAAACGAGCGACCGAACGTTCCACTTTGACAGCGCCACGATCAGTTAAGTTATCGGGAAGACCTTCTTTAACAGTGTTGTTATCAGAAAGGTGGAAAGGATTCTCAGCCTTGTCAAAGTTTTCCCAATCAAGAAGATTTTTAGGAAGTCCGCGAGTCACAATCGAAACATTGTTCATCAGGAATGAATTGGGGCTCCAGATACCGGTATTATAATCTGCTTTCTCGGGATTACCTTGATATACATCGGCTGTATAGTCAATCCATGCATTTGCACCATTTGCCGCTGAATTATAGTTTGACATCTTGTCAACCAACCATTTGGTAGGATTACAGAACACAAAGACTTCTACGACCACCTCAGAGCCTGAATTATCAAGCTCATCATAGAAAGCATTAAGATTAGTTTTACTTATTTTAGCGACAGCTTTATATGTAGCATTATTGGCAGAAGTAATCGCTGTAAGACGGTTTGATGTAACTTCACCGGCAGCGATGAAGTTGTGAGTACCACGCTCGGCAAGGATGATAAGCGCATTTGAGACTACATTTTCATAATCCTGACCAATTTCGGTACCATCAGACGAACCGCCGCCTGACACGGTGGAGCTACGGGAAAGATTACCGGTAGGAAGCTCTATATCAAGCCCCATGTAGAAACCGTCACCGTCACCCTCGATGAGGTGATCCTTCTGCTCATTAATGTCAATCTGGTCAGAGCATCCGACCATGAATGCTGCTGCGCAGAGCGCAAAGAAAAACGATTTAAGCTTTTTCATTGAATTATGTGATTATTAGTTTTTTTGTCGTGTGTTGTGGTTTATCAGTCGATAATAATGGAAGATCCGCGTTTATTGGCGTCGAGCACCTTCTGGATTTGCTGAGCGGCCTGTGGGGCGTCGGCTACCTTGAGGCGAGCGGCCTGATTGAAGTAATCGAGGGCTTCCTCATAGTTGTCCTGAAGGGCAGCGAGGACACCGCGGGCATAGATGGTCGAGGGGTCGTCGCCGGCACGGTCGAGATAACGCTGTGCCTTGACAAAATCGCCTGACTGCATGGCGGTGTTGGCGGCGTTGAGATTGGCCGCGGGGTCGTCGGGATACATGCGTACGGCAGTTTCAAACACCTCGTTATATTCAGGCGATCCGGGTGTCATAGAAGCGGCTGCGCGGTAGAATTCAGAGAGCGACAGCTTCTGGGGAGCCGAATGGAGGACAGCGAGAATCTCGTCGAGAGATGTGTATGACTTGATGTTGTAGTCGATACGGTAGTCGGAGTGACGCAGACCGGGATATATATTCTGGAGGAGGAAAGCGTACTGCTGGGGAAACTCGCGCTGGATCTTGGTGTTGCGCGGGTCGGGCTCGATGTTGGTGTCACGGGCGATGGCAAGGATGGCGTCGCGGTTCTCGATATTGGAGTTGACGAGGAAATCGATGAGACCCTGCCAATCTTCAGGCTCGTAAGAGGTTGTGATGAGATTCTGGTCAAATTTGTAGAGAGAGTTGATGTACTGCTTGAGGGCCTCGGTACGACCTTTGGCAAGGCGGATGTTGTTGTTGTATGGACCTTCGGGCGAAGCGAAGCCTTTGATAGAGATAGAACGGATAGTTATATCGGGGTCGTTCTTGACCGAGTCGATTGTAGCGATAATCTTGGCGAGTTCAACCGAGTTGCGGCGGTAGTCGGGGTAGATGGTGGTGAGGTTGACGGGGAAGTCAACGTAGGCTCGTCCCTCGATGTGGCGTTCTTTAACGGAGTCGGCCACGGGCTGGATGTAGTTGAACACGGCAGTGTATTTAGGGACGAATATGTGGCCGATCTGGTCCTCGTCTTTTTCAAGGACACCGTCGAGCGGCGACTGGCAGCAACCCTGGGCGCGGGCGGTGAGGATGACTTTTGAGTTGTCAATCCAGGGGAAGTCCTGAGCCGACGAGGTGTAGTCGATTACAGTTTTGGAACCTGAACGGTAGTATGGCTGTCTCTTTACACATAAACCCTCCCACGACGCGCAAATTAATT
>JAIDNJ010000162.1 GCA_029063895.1 Muribaculaceae bacterium
CGCGTGTCAGCTCGTCGGGGTCGGCAATCATGCCGGCGATGTCGCGGCGACGCTTTGAATCAATCCATTGATTGAGATGTCGCGCCTCATCTTCGGTGAGCTGATTGGTGACGAGTTTAAGAAACAGAATACTTAACGGTTTCATATATTGTTATTGCGATTGACTTGGTTTTTATGTGATGACACCGGACAAATGATGTATTTTGGGCCGGCTGTTTAATTTTTATTACGGACGAGCGGCAAAAAGGTATATATTTTTTTGAAAAAATTTCTTTAGTTGTGAAAATAAATCTAAATCCTTATATTTGCAACCGATTATGATACCCGACCTCGATTACATATATCAGACCTTCATGCGCGGAGACCTTCATCCGCTCTATGTCGATCTCTATCCGGCCCTGCTGCGCTATGCGGTGAAGCTGACCGGCGAATCGCTTGCACATATGAGCGAGGACTGTGTGCAGGACGCGATTCTCCACACATATTTCCACCGTGAGAAACTCGAGTCGATGGCCCATTGGCGCAACTGCCTTTTCCTGAACATCCGCAACCGTGCCATCGACCTCATACGCCGCGCCGACTGTAATCAGGCCTTTGTCGACAATGCTCTTTTGAGCGACGATGCCGTCGAGGATGTGTCGCTCGCCATCATCTACCAGGACGCGCTCGACGTGATTTATGCGGCTGTCGACTCGCTGCCCGAGGAGCAGCGGCGTCTTTTTGACCTCAGTTTCCGTGAAGGACTGAAAAATGCCGAGATTGCCGATAAAATGTGTCTGGCCGAGATTACGGTCAAGAAGCGCAAGGCTCGTCTGCTCGAAAAAATCAGGCAGATGCTCGGCCGTGACATTGACCGCGATACTCTGCTCGTCATCCTCACCCTCTACCTCCGCCAGGCTGCCTGATTCCTTAATCCAGGTTTGTTTAAATTTTGTTATCCTATGGTTGTCATGTCAACCATTTTGGCATGTTTTTTGTTTCTCTGATACTATGACAAATGAACAGTTCACATATCAGATGCCCAATGCGGGTTGCATGCTTGGAACTGCCTATCAGATTCTGGCCTCACAGCTGGCCGGAAAACTTACCGAGGCGGGACTGGCGCTTACCGTACCTGAATATATGATTTTGCGCGCGCTCTATACTCAGGACGGCATGCAACAGTGCGAGATAGGATCCATGCTCGGCAAGGACAAAGGCGCCATAAGCCGCTGTGTGACCACCATGGTCCGTAAAAAACTTGTCACAACCGAGAGTGTCAGTCACAAGTGTCTGAGAGTTTTTCTGTCACCCGAGGGACACCGCATACGTGACATTATACTGACGATTGCCGATGAACGACACCGGGCTCTTGAATCGCTGCTGACACCTGACGAAATGAACTGCTTTGCCACAGTGCTTAAAAAAATTATTTCAACCAAAATCCAACTAACAAAAAACGAAAGGGATATTTATGATTAAACTTACTGTATGGAGCGACTTTGCATGTCCTTACTGCTACATTGGTGAAACCAGACTTGAACGCGCTATCGACCAGCTTGGCCTTACAGATGATGTCGAAATCGATTACCGTGCTTTTGAACTCGACCCAACCGCACCCAAAGAGGTCACCACGACAACTCCCGAGCGTTTTGCCCGAAAGTATCGTCTCTCGGTCGACGATGCAGTCAAACAAATCGACCATATCTCGGAACTCGGACGCGAACTCGGCATCGACTTTAAATATGCTACCACTCAGTATTCAAACACCCGCGACGCCCACCGACTGATGAAACTCGCTGAGGCAAAATATGACCGCAAGACTGTCGAGCGCCTTAACAAAGCTCTCTTTGCCGCCTATTTTACCGAAAACCTTGTGCTCGCCGACCATGACGTGCTTGTTGAAAAAGCAAAATCGGTTGGTATGGACGAGAAAGAGGTGAGAGAAATGCTCGCCTCAGACCGCTATGATGACGAAGTCCGTTTTGACGAGCGTGAAGCCGGTATGCGCGGCGTGACCGGTGTTCCTTTCATCGTGTTTAACGGTGCATTTGCCGTGCCCGGCGCCATGACAATCGACGGTTTCAAGTCGGCATTGCAACGTGAACTCAGAAAACAGGAAAAGCAGGAAAAAGAAGCCACTGAAACCCCGGCCGAGCGACCTCATGCCTGCGGTCCCGACGGATGTAAATTACTCTAACGGGAGGATCGTACTATGATCAGAGAGCTTACCGTTCAAGGCGTGTTTGCCGAAAACTGTTATTTTTACATCGACGATGTTTCGGGTGCCGGTTTCATAATCGACCCGGGTGCCCAGGCCGGACTGATTTATGACACGGTCATGCAAAACCGGTGGCACATCGAAAAAATTCTGCTGACCCATGGCCATTTTGACCACTTTGGTGCAGCCGAGGTGCTGCGTGAAAAACTTGTGGCTCCAATCTATATTTACCCGTCCGACGCTCAGTTTTTAACCGACCCTTATCTCAATCTGAGTCAAAATTCGGGACGGCCCGAGACGGTTCCCCATTACGAGGAACTCTATGATGGCGAGAAAATAAGATTGAAAGCAAACAACAGTTTCTATCTGGACATTATCCACACGCCAGGACACACTCCCGGGTCGGTAACATTTTATGCACCAAACGACCATGTGGCCTTTGTAGGTGACACTCTCTATCAACATGGCCCGGGCCTCACCAACTTCCCGCTCGGCAACCGGCGTGAGCTTGAAGAATCAATTATCAACCAGATTCTCACTCTCCCCGACGATACCGTCCTTCTTTCGGGCCACTCGTCACCGATAACCGTCGCTCAACAGCGCCGCCTGCTTATGTAACTTAACGATAATCAATTATATTAAGCGTGCCTATGGCACGTCCATACCCCGGAAATCAAAAAGCGGTGGGTCAAAAACTTGACTCACCGCTTTTTATGTACACCCAATCGTGCCATTTTAGAACCGATTTTAGCCGATCTTGACCGATTGTGGGAAATGCGTCACTGGATTCCAAACCCAGGAGAACCAATACATTCTGAAAAATCTTAATCAAATAATGATAATTGAAGACAAGTGCTATGGTTAAAATGATGTGTATTAGTTTTAATACCCTTTTCTATACATAATTGTTTTAAATCCAATCTCATTAAAAGGCTTTTTGTAATAACTCTTTTAGCATCCTTAAAAACTAATGAATCCAACAAGGAATTCATTTCATCGCTAATCAAGGCCTCTAAGATGCAACGTGCTTCATCTAAGTTATCAAAGGCAAGTTGATAACATGTATCATCAACTATAACGGGTTTCCCTTTTGGAGAGGGTGACACTAAAATAAACTTAATAGTCTTATATAAAGAGGAAATGACTATTTTATAAGGCTTGAATGAGTAATCGCCAATTCCAAATACACTAAACTTATCCTTATCTTTATAAATACAACTTTTCCTACTTGAAAACACATTTTCATGCTTCGTAAAATATGAAAATGCGAGAGGATGAGTATATTGCAATCTTGATGTATCGTCCCCGACATTTCGTTGTGGAACTATTACATATTTTCTGAAATTATCGTTTTTATATTTACTTATATCCGAACTTTTTAGCAACGGATAAATTAAATCTTCTTCGATATGAACTATTTCACCGAATCCATTTCGATAAACACCATCTGAAAATGTCAGTTCTAAAATTGAAGCGCAATCATGCTTAATACCTGAGCGCCATATATAAGACGACCTCCTGTCATACTTTGAAACAATGCTATATAATTTAGTATCAGAAACGAAAGCGTCTTTTACCCACCCATATTCCTGAACATAGGAGTTTGAATAAAAATCAAAGATTCTACATGTGAAAGTTGGAGAACATTTAAATTGTGCAAAAAAGCATGACGCATCTACTGACACATTAAACTCCAATAATGCATCTATCAATCTTTGCTCAAGATCTCCAATATGTAAATTCTCTATGTGCTGTTTAACTAAGATATTACGAATTACAGAATTCTTTAGAAGAAAAGAAATTCCGCCATTGTTTATTTGGAATAATTTCAATAAATGTAAAGTAATATACTCACTTATGTCAAAATTACTTTTGCCAGTAATTGCATCAATGCCTTTTAATCCATAAAGATTTTTCTTTGACGGAACATTAAGAGAATTATTCTTACCTTGGCTACTATTTGTTACCCATGGTGGATTCCCAATAACAGCCACATTCCATGACATTTGTTTGCTTTTATTTATTATGGCTGCAAAATCAAATTTGAAAAAATCAGCATTATAGATGTAAATGTCAGGTTTGCTCTGTAACGGAACGCATAATGCGTTCAATAATAATTTTAGTTTTAAATCTTTTGTATATTGACGATTAATCTCTATCGCGTGTATCTCTTTAATATTCTGAAATCTTTTCAACGCAGAAAACACAAATGCACCGAGCCCACAGGTAGGCTCTATAACTATATCAGGACTACCATATTTAGATAAGTGAATATCACATACCTTTTCTGCCAATGATATTGGTGTTTGCCAATCGCCATAAGTAATTTTATCTTCGCATACAATATTTATGGCATTTTTACATGAAGAAATAAATTCAGATTTTTCGTGTTCGGAAGAAAAATAATCCACAATTCCACTCAATTCTTTAATAATGGAATTTGATTTATGGTAATCTATGTCACGGATTTGATTAATTAAATTGTTCATTGGACATATTTAATAATCTGATCAATACCATCAATATTTTCATTCAAT
>JAIDNJ010000163.1 GCA_029063895.1 Muribaculaceae bacterium
TCTCAATAATAGCCGGCATATCGACCGGTGTACCGTTGAACGACGGACGCATCGACGGAATCGATCCAAACAACACGATAAGTGCTGTAGAGATAAGGACCAGTATCACTGACCATTTGGCGCGGGCACTGCTACGCACTTCGTTATATTTCTGTTTATTTTCAAGAAGCATACCTTCTTTGACTCGACGCTGGTATTCGGGATCTTCCTCAAGTTCCTTGCCCACTTTACGCGAGAAGAACGCGCCCACAAGAACACCCACGAGCGTAGCGGGGATGGTCACTTTAAGAATATCAAACAGTGTGATGTCAAACCCGGAGAGAAGTCCAAGAAGCGCAACCGTCGCCGCCGATATAGGGCTGGCTGTAATTGCCTGCTGTGAAGCGATTACGGCGATACCAAGCGGACGTTCGGGACGTATTTTTGTTTCACGGGCAACCTCGGCGATAACCGGCAGTACCGAATAGGCGACATGGCCGGTACCGGCAACAAAGGTGAATATATAAGTCACCAGCGGGCTGAGAATTGTAACTTGTGATGGATTTTTTCTAAGCATCTTTTCGGCAAGCTTGACAAGATAATCAAGACCGCCGGCTGCCTGCATCGAAGCTGCTGCCGAAATTACGGCCGCAATCATGAGCATTACATCAATAGGCGGTGTAGTGGGTTCAAGACCGAAAACAAACACGAGGATAGCGATACCGACTCCTCCCATAACTCCGAGGCCCATACCTCCAAGTCGTGCGCCGACAATTATAGCGGCAAGTACAAACAATAATTGAATAATCATTGGCGATGAATGAATAAGTTTTTCTAAGGCTTTTGACGGCCGAGGTTAAAAGATTATAAACAGGTTAACTTTACTTGTCGGAGAGAATCGAGTAAATGCGGTCCTATTTGTATAGTAAACAAACAGGCCCGCGTTATGGTTCATTAAAATCAATTTTTTATTTAATCTTGACTACCGCTTCCCTCAAAATTGTCAATCGTTCGAGCAATCGGGACATCAAATCGAGTCTTAGCATATTGGCACCGTCACTTTTGGCCACGGCCGGGTTTTGATGTGTCTCGATAAAAATACCGTCAACTCCCACCGCAATACCGGCTTTTGCCACGGTTTCTATAAGATCGGGACGACCTCCGGTAACCCCGGCTGCCTGATTGGGTTGTTGTAATGAATGAGTTATGTCAAGAATGACAGGACATCCGTTTTTCTGCATCTCGGGAATACCTCGATAGTCTACCACAAGGTCCTGATAACCGAATGTTGTTCCGCGCTCGGTGACCGCTACCTGATTATTTCCGGCATCACGAATCTTTTCAACTGCAAATTTCATTGATTCAGGAGACAAGAACTGGCCTTTTTTAATGTTTACCATGCGGCCTGTGCGGGCTGCGGCAACAAGGAGGTCGGTCTGTCGGCACAAAAAAGCAGGAATCTGCAAAATATCGACATACTCAGCCGCCATCTCGGCCTCATCGACCGAATGAATATCGGTTACTACCGGGATATGAAAAGTTTCACTGACCTTGCGTAAAATCCTGAGTGCTTCCAGGTCGCCGATGCCGGTAAATGAATCGATGCGCGAGCGGTTGGCCTTACGGTAACTTCCCTTGAAAACATAAGGAATATTGAGGCGCGATGTTATTTTGCTGACTTCTTCAGCAATTTCAAGAGCCATATGCTCTCCCTCAATCACACACGGACCGGCAAGTAAAAAGAAATTATCGGTCGATGACGATTTAAGATAGTCGGTTATATTTTCCATATTACTTTGTCTTTAATTGATTTAACACATGAAACGCAGTGCATGCTGTCAACGCGGCCGATTCGGTTCTAAGTCTTGCCTCGCCAAGCGATACCGGCATATATCCGGCTTCAAGAGCCATCGTTATTTCTTCTTTTGAAAAATCGCCCTCTGGACCAATCAAAATCGATACCGATTGACCCGGTTTATATTCGTCGGCCAACAACCGTCGCGGTATCGAGGGATCACAATAGGCAATGAAACGCTGTTCCGATTTATCATTTTTAATAAATTCGATTATTCGGGTCATCGGTTCGATTGCCGGAAGCGTGGTCTTGAGCGACTGTTTCATGGCCGACACAGCAATCTTTTCAAGGCGCTCGGTCTTGATTTCCTTACGTTCGGAATAGCGGCACAATAGCGGAACGAACCGGTCAAACCCTTGCTCGGTAAGTTTTTCGAGCAGCCACTCCATGCGGTCAAGATGTTTTGTAGGTGCTACCGCAACCGTGATAGGCGCCGGCCAGAATGGGGCGATAAATTCTTTTGATTCGATCGCGACAACCGCATGCTTTGCATGGTCGGTTTCAAGAATACAATTGAAACGGTTACCCTTGCCGTCGACAACAACAAGAGAATCACCCGGTTTCATTCTCAGCACCCTGACAGCATGGGCCGAGTCACTCTCGGGGAGTGTTAGAGTCTGTTCTATATCGGGAGCATAAAACTGAATCATCAGCTCACTTGATTTACTGTCTTATTTCACATCTATCATTCCGGCAGCATCGTCGGCATCTGCCGCATTATTAATAATCTCGGCTGCTGTTGGCTGCTTTTCGTCACGAGGATTCTTGAACAGCAACATGAACAGGATTGCAACCACCAGAGCAAACCCCGAGAACACAAACCACGATGTTGACCATCCGTCAATACGTGCAACCGAGTTTTCGGGCAAACTGTAAACATAATGGTTGATTACGGCCTGAGCGCCGAGTGTACCGACTGTAGCACCGATACCGTTTGTCATCACCATGAATAGACCCTGGGCACTGCTACGCATCGACACATCGGTGCGACGGTCGACATAAAGCGACCCCGACACATTAAAGAAGTCAAACGCGATACCGTAAACAATCATCGACAGGACAAAAAGAAACACTCCGTCACCGTGGTTTACGATACCAAACAAGCAAAAAACTAAAACACATGCAAACATTGAAA
>JAIDNJ010000164.1 GCA_029063895.1 Muribaculaceae bacterium
TCTAAACTTTAAACCTATTATAAGCCGTTGATTATAAAATATATATAAGAGTTATGATTTTTAGGGTAAATTCAGTCTTTTTCTTTGATTGAGGGGTCGAGCCGGTAATCTTCTTCAAGAATCGTTCCGTCAGGGCCGATCAGGACATGATATGGAAACAGAACCTGATTGAACATTGCCGAAATCATGTTGAATTCGTCGTCGCTCAAATGATAGGTAATATCACCTGCAAGGGTAGTGTCGAGCATCTTTTGATATTGCTGGGGCGTAGTCGACGACGAGGGTGTGATATAAACAACGGCCGTGTCACCTTTTTCACGCATTGACTCGCGCCAGGCTCGGGTCTCTTTTATTTCTTTGAGGCAGGGATAGCACATGTAGTTCCACATGTCGAGTATAACATACTTTCCCTTTGCCGGTTCAATAATCCGGCTCAACAGTTTTCCTTCGGGCGATGATTGGTCGGGACGCCATTTATATCGCTTATAGCGACGGTCGATATATTTCATCACCTCATTGCGTATGCTCGGATTTGTTATGTAAAGGTCACATGTTTTGGTTGCTGTAGCCACGGCCTCATTATAGTCGCGACAGCGGTCGAGCACATCGTTGCGGCAGAGAGTGCGGGCAACGGCAAGCTGAAGAAGGGTAGGAAGATTTTCAAATCCGAGAAAACGTGCCATCGCTTCGTAACGTCTCATAAATAGAGAAACCGATGTAGGATAGTCGGATGCGTTGACTTTGGGCAGCCGGGATGCCAGGCGGGACCCCAGACGAGATGCTGTCACGCACGCGGTCAATCCTCCGGGCCACATTTGGGCAAGTGAGTAGATATCGTGATTCATGCAATCGGCCAGCGGGGCATAATCTTCAACAGTATCCAATCCAAGCCACTCCTCATTGTTCATTATCCATGTGGCTTTGGTGTAGGAGGGCATTGATGAGAGTATTTTGTGTGCTACGGTCGACAGCTTTTGTTCCGACATATATTTGTCGAGTTTCAAGAGCCAGTCGGCTTCGGCCGTGTCATACATTTTCAGTGCCAAAGCGGGAGTGATAGTCGAATCCTCCCGGAGAATCGTGTCCCATTTATTGGGGAAATCAAAACGGGGAGCATTATTGAGTTCGTTGTTTATACGCCCTAACTTCCCCGAAAAAACGACATCGGTCATCATGTCATCGGCGGTGACAGTGAGATCGGAACCGGGTTCGAGATATATGGGCAAAGGGTTGCCGCTGTTACCGGTCATAATCACTATTCTCGGTGACGGTAAGTAAATCCAGTTGCGGAACCTGTCGAGCGAATCAATCTCAAAAAATCGGCGTAACCCCTCTCGGGTGATGACGTTGTCATAGTGACTCCATCTCATTCCTCCAACATATTTGCCTTTTTTCATGTTGGAGATTTTTCCCGATATTTCAGTGAGATTTCCGCCGTTAAAAAAAACGTCGGCATCGATGACTTTTACTTGTTGACGTTTTACACTGCACGACATCATGCCAAGCACGACAATCACTATCAACATCAGTCTGGTGTTCCGATTATTTCCCATAGCCAAATTTGTTTTTAAGGTAATTACTCCGCTAATTTACAATAAATTTTCGGAATAACCAAATTTTTAGTTTAGGCTGGGCTATATTGCTTCAAGGCTGTGGACTTCCTGAAGGATGTCGACGGCTTCCTCGACTGTCTCGACCCTGTCTATGACAAAACTACGGCGTCCGTTGTTTTCGCGGATTTTGACGCGGCGCGGATTTTTTTGCAGATAATTGAGCAGACGACCGAACATGGGTGACTGGTAATAGGCCTGATTGCTTTCGTCAACAAAGAATATGTACATGCGCTCGTTTTTGAGTGTCACTTTCTCGATGCCGAGCTGACGCGCCAAACGTCTTAACCGTGGTATGCGCAAAAGTTCGGATGTAACATGTGGAATCTTACCGAAACGGTCCTGTAGACGTGCCTTGAACTGTTGAAGGTCGGTCTCGCGCTCGATGTTGTCGAGTTCCTGATAGAGGGCGATGCGCTCGCTTTCGGTTGGTACGTAAAATGACGGGAGCAATAATTCGAGATCGCTCTCGACTGTACAGTCGGCCACATATTCTTTCTCCTCGGTGTCCTCGTCGGCATAGACGTCGCTAAATTCTTCGGTGCGCAGCTCGGTGACAGCTTCTTTTAAAATCTTTTGATAGGTTTCATAGCCGAGGTCGGCGATAAAGCCGCTTTGCTCGGCGCCCAGGAGATTGCCTGCACCGCGTATGTCGAGGTCCTGCATCGCTATGTGGATGCCGCTGCCGAGTTCAGAGAAGCTCTCGATTGCCTGAAGACGGCGGCGTGCGACAGGTGTCAGCGGTATGTGGGGCGGTACAAAAAGGTAACAGAATGCCTTGCGGCTGCTGCGGCCTACGCGCCCGCGCAGCTGGTGCAGCTCGCTCAAACCGAAATACTGAGCGTTGTTGACCATAATCGTGTTGACGTTGGGCATGTCTATGCCGCTCTCGATGATGGTGGTGGCGAGCAGGATGTCATAGTCGTGGTTTGCAAAGTCGATAATAGCCTTCTCGAGGTCGGCCGGGGGCATCTGGCCGTGGGCGACGAGTGTGCGCGCATCGGGAACGACGCGGCGCAACATGGCCTGGAGGTCATAGAGACCCTCGATGCGCGGATTGATGATGAACACCTGACCGTTGCGCGACAATTCAAAATTGACGGCCTCGGCAAGTATCTCGTCGTTGAGGGTCGACACGGTGGTCTCGACCGGGAAGCGGTTGGGCGGTGGGGTCATTATCGACGACAGGTCGCGGGCACCCATCAGCGAGAACTGAAGGGTGCGCGGTATGGGAGTAGCCGACATCGTGAGGGTGTCGACATTGATTTTCATTTGTTTCAGTTTCTCCTTGACAGCCACGCCAAATTTTTGTTCCTCGTCAATCACCAGCAGTCCCAGGTCTTTGAATTTAACCGATTTGCCTATGAGTTTGTGGGTGCCTATGAGAATGTCGATTTTACCGGCTGCAAGGTCGGCCAGAATATCCTTGACCTGTTTGGCCGTACGTGCGCGCGACAGGTAGTCGACCTTGACGGGGAAGTCTTTGAGACGTTTCTTAAATGTATTGAAATGCTGATAGGCGAGCACGGTTGTAGGCACGAGCACGGCAGTCTGTTTGCCGTCGGTGGCCGCCTTGAAGGCCGCTCGTATCGCGATTTCGGTTTTGCCAAAACCAACGTCGCCACAAATCAGTCGGTCCATGGGACGCTCGCTCTCCATGTCGGCTTTGACGGCCTGGGTCGCGGTCAGCTGGTCGGGCGTGTCTTCATATTTGAAG
>JAIDNJ010000165.1 GCA_029063895.1 Muribaculaceae bacterium
TCATGAAACAATCTGAAACTCCCGTACTCCTCCTCACAGGCTATCTTGGCAGCGGCAAAACCACCCTGCTCAACCACATACTCCGCAACACCAAAGGTATCAAATTTGCTGTAATCGTCAACGACCTGGGCGAAATAAACATTGACGCCGACCTCATCCGCAAAGGCGGAATTGTCGGAGGCACCGACTCCGACGACCTTGTCGCCCTCCAAAACGGCTGCATCTGCTGCACGCTCCAAAACGATCTCATCAAGCAGATTTCCGACCTGATAATGACCCATAATTTCGATTATATCGTCATCGAGGCAAGCGGAATTTGCGAACCGGCACCCATTGCCCGCACCATTGACGCAATGACCCGCATGGGCGCACCCGTCCCCGAATACCGCCCGCGGCTTGACTGCATCGCGACCGTTGTCGATGCCCTGCGCATGAAGGCCGAATTTGAAAACGGCGACTCGCTGCGCCGTCCCAACCTTGACGAGGACGACATCGAGAACCTCATCATCGAGCAAATTGAATTTTGCAACCTCATTATACTCAACAAAATATCGGAGGTATCACCCCAAGACGCAGCCCGACTCAAAGCCATCATCCGTGCGCTCCAGCCCAAAGCCCGCATAATCGAAACCGACTATGCCAACGTCAACATTGACGACCTCATCAACACTCATCTTTTTGATTTCGAGAAAGTAGCGACCTCGGCAACATGGGTTGACCAAATCGAAAACCATCATCCCGACGAAGACCATGATGAGGATGAGGACGAGGATGAACACGACCATCACCACGAGCATCATCATGAACATGATCACCACGAACATAATCATGGACACGATCATGACCATCACCACCACCATCACCACGGTGAGGGCGAAGCCGAGGAATATGGCATAGGCACACTGGTTTACTACAACCGCCGTCCGTTCAATTTTGAGAAATTTGACCGCATGGTCAATCTCCATTGGCCCAAGAATATCATTCGCGCCAAGGGCGTCGTCTATTTCAGCCAAAATCGCGACATGTCAATCCTGTTTGAACAGGCCGGCTCACAAAAGAAAATCACCGAGGCCGGCTACTGGTTTGCAACCGCACCCGAAGCCGAGCTCCGCCAAATGATGAAAAACGATGCCAACCTGCGCCGCGACTGGGACGACACCTATGGCGACCGCATGGAAAAAATCGTGCTAATCGGACGTGACCTTGACCGCAACAAGCTCTACGAGCTCTTTGACAACTGCCTCGAAAAAGACTAAAACAACCCGCTCGTCAGGTTTAACGATAAAAAATCATCAAAAAAATTTTGCGGTTCAAAAAATAACACCTACCTTTGCACCGCAAACAAGGGGTATTAGCTCATCCGGCTAGAGCGCGACACTGGCAGTGTCGAGGTGAGCGGTTCGAGTCCGCTATACTCCACCAAAGGCAGATTTGGAAGCGATTCCAAGTCTGCTTTTTCTTTTCCAACTTCACAATTACCTATAAATCTGCTAAATATAGATAGAACGGGATTCTCGGAAATGGTTCGATAACTGTTAGTATCTTTATCATAGAAAAGACCTTCAGGATATATCAAATTTTGTAGTTTTTGGCGTTGTCTAAAATCCCCACCTTTCCACAAATCCCCTAATTTTGAGGATATTGCAACAACCCTATCAATATATTTCTGTTGGTTCGATAAGTTCTCTTCAGCTTCTGCAAGTAGAGTGTTATTTTCCGCTTGTTGCTCTTTCAACCGATTGAAAGTAGTGTTGTAAACCTCTTCAGAAATCTCACCTAATCCAAATCTTACCTGAGTATTCTCTATTAGTTTATTTAATTCAGTTTTTCTTTTCAAAAGACTACTCTTTGCTGAGGCTTTTAATGAATTATATTCATTAAAAGCCTTTTCTAACATCTTTGTCAATATTGGTTTGAACTCAGCAGGAATTCTGAACTTATCCAAAAGTTCAGTATAAAGATTATGTAAATGGATAGAACTTGCATTCACTCCACAACCCTTTGTATTGCATTTATAGTAATAATACTCATGCTCTTCCCCCTTTTTGTTGCGCTTAACACGCGAATACCCTGTAAGATAATTGCCACACCTACTACACTTCACATGACGCTTAAGTGGCGTAGGTTCTGTTATTAACGCAACTTCGTAGCCGCAGCGAGTTATACCATTAGCACGTTCCCATGTAGTTCTATCTATTAGAATCTCTTGTTTGTCATTGAATGGAACCTCCTCACCTTCATCAAGAAGAGGATTTGTAATTATACCGCAATATAGTTTATTGTGCAGTATAGCATTTAAGGTCTTTCGATTTACTGTCAACCCTAAATCTTTAAGACGTTCTACTATTTCAATATCGCCAATTTTTTCATTTGCTTTCCATATAAAAGCATTGCGAAGTATTTTGCCCTCCTCATTGACTGTCAGAATATGGTCTTTACCTTCCATGTGCTTATCATAACCTAATGGTGGGCGACTGTACCATTGCCCCTTTCTAAGACATTCTGTCATACCCGTAACGCATTTCTCGCGTCTAAGCGTGTTTTCAAATTGAGAAAACAAAAAGAAAATATTCTCCATAAATTCTCCTGAGGGAGTGTCTGGATCTGTACGTTGGGTAGCACTGATAACATATATACCCTTTGATTTGAGGTATGCCTTAGTAAAGATAGCCTCATTTCCTGTCCTACTGAATCTATCGAAAGTATGTACCAATACTATGTTTATCTCTTTATCCTTTGCAACTTCTTTTATCATTTTACGGTAGCCTTCGCCTTCAGTTTTGGCACTTTCATACCGCCCCCCGAATACTTTTTTGATAATGATATTGTGTTTTTCCGCATACTCCCTGCAAATCTTATCTTGAAATTCAAGACTACAGCCATGCTTTTCTTGATCCATAGATGAGACTCGAGTCCATAGGGCAGCTACTTTTCGTTCTAACTTATTGTATTCTATAATTTTATTTTTCTTTGATTTTGCCATATTAATCATTTTTTTGTGTGTAAATCATTGTACCTATAATATAGAAGAACTCTAATACTTGCTGTTGTTCTTCTTTTCTGAGGTTTAGATGTTTAAATAGTTTGTCATATTCTTCTATTTCTTCTTCAAAATTCATTAAAATTTATATAAAAGTCCATCTTAAACGATGGTTATTCGCTTTTTGCCTCCTTCGCTCTGTTCGGAATACGAAGGACTTCGGGTCGGCAGGTTAAGCTTAAACCTATCAATTCGTATCTGCTAACTATCTCATTTTTCCATATTTATTTAATTGTTTTTTGATTCACTA
>JAIDNJ010000166.1 GCA_029063895.1 Muribaculaceae bacterium
AATTCAGCATGAAAGCCTTATTTTTTTGCCTGTGCCATAAAGAAACAGAGGCCGCCTAAACTTGTTAGACAGCCTCAATTATGACACAACGACTTGCAATAATCATATGTTATTACTTAGAATTTATCGGCCAACGCGGCAGCTTGAGCGCATCCGTCGGTTTTGTCAATGTCACCCTCGAAAAAAACTCTCGGCACGAGAACCTCACCAACGATGTCCCATTTCAACAGCGCGCCAGTGCGTTCCATCGGAATTTTTACACCGTCCATCACCTGTCCCCTCAGATTGACAATGAGCCTTATTGAATCAAAGTGGAAATCGTGTATCCTCGACGAACTCCGCGCCGGCACTCCCATGCGTCCCAGCGAGATACATAAATGTCTACCCGAGGCTGCTCCGCACGTTCTCGACATTCAGCTCAAAGAGATGGTCGAGGACGGCCTCGTCAACAAAACCATCTTTCCTGAGCTACCGCCACGCTCCGAATATACAATCTCAGAGATTGGCCGGTCGCTTCTCCCCATCATAGATGCCATGCTCCAATGGGGCGAAGAACATTTTGACATTTTTGATAAAAAATACGGTAAAGAAAAGTCATAATTTTCAGGAGCGACCGAACAGATGGCGGAATGCTTCCTCTACTTTACCGACCTCGACAATATGGATAGCACGATTTTGAGTATCAACTCCCTTGAGATTGTTGCGCGGAACAATTATTGTTTTCATACCAAGTTTCTCGGCCTCGAGGATACGCTGCTCAAGCCGGGTCACGGGGCGAATCTCGCCCGAAAGCCCTACTTCACCGGCCATGCAGACCGTGCGCGGTATCTCCATGTCAACACTTGATGACAAAATAGCTGAAATAACAGGCAAATCGAGTGCCGGATCATTAACCTTAAGACCACCGGCAATGTTAAGAAAGACGTCTTTCTGGATGATTTTGAAACCGGCACGCTTTTCAAGAACAGCCAGAAGCATATTCATTCTCTTAGAATCAAATCCGGTCACCGATCGTTGAGGCGTTCCATAGGCAGCAGTGCTGACAAGCGCCTGAGTCTCGATGAGAAACGGACGGGCTCCCTCGAGAGTAACACCGATTACAACACCCGACAGCTGTTCGTCGGTATCGGACAAAAGCATCTCGGACGGATTGGTCACCTCGCGCAAACCGCGGCGGCACATTTCATAAATACCTAATTCCGACGTACTTCCAAATCGGTTTTTAATTGAGCGAAGGATGCGGTACATATAGTTGCTGTCTCCCTCAAATTGAAGAACGGCGTCGACAATGTGTTCCAATACCTTGGGACCGGCGAGATTGCCGTCTTTGGTAATATGGCCTATCAGAATAACCGGGACACCCGTTTCTTTGGCATATTTTAAAAATCGGACAGCACATTCACGCACCTGACTGACGCTTCCGGCTGCCGATTCGAGTTCATCTGAAGCCACAGTCTGTATCGAGTCAACAATCAGTATGCCGGGCTTGACCTCCTCGATGTGACGGAATATGCTTTCAAGCGACGTCTCGGTAACAATGAAACAGTTGTCACTGGCTCGCTGAAGACGATCAGCCCTCATTTTCAACTGAGTGGCACTCTCCTCGCCCGATACATACAAAATTGTACGGCTGCGAATAGAGAGAATGTTCTGGAGCACAAGCGTAGACTTGCCGATGCCCGGCTCGCCACCAATCAAAACAAGCGATCCGGCGACAAGTCCACCGCCGAGTACACGGTTCAGCTCCTCGCTGGGCATAGTAATGCGCGGCTCGTCAAGAGCCTCGATTTTTGATATGGGACGAGGTCGGCTCTCGCTCCGTTTGGTAGTAATGATACCCTTTGATTTAGACTGTACCTTTTCCTCGACCATTGTGTTCCATGCGCCACATGCCGGACACTTACCGGCCCACTTTGGCGACTCGGCACCACATTCCGAGCAAAACCATACTGTTTTTTGTTGCTTGGCCATCTTTTTGATTATTAAGTTAATACTGACGGCGACGAAACTCAGCGACGGTGATTGCCGTGGCCATCGAGACGTTAAGTGATTCAACTGTATCGCTACCGGCGGGATAAGGGGGAATGAGCAGTCGCGATGTGACTGCACGAGCCACCGCATCAGAGATGCCGGTACCTTCGTTTCCCATCACAATCACCCCTGTCGGTGACAATGGTACATCAAAAATGTTTTTACCGTCAAGAAAAGTTCCATAAACCGGCATGGAAGCTGACAGACCGGCAAGAGTGTCGGCAAGCGAATCGACATAATGTATTTTCACACGGCCAATGGCACCCATAGTAGCCTGAACCACTTTGGGATTGAAACAATCAGCCGTATCGTTTGACGCAATGATATCGGTTACACCAAACCAGTCGGCAATCCTCATGATAGTTCCGAGATTTCCGGGGTCCTGAACACGATCGAGCGCGATAACAAGACGCTCCGTAAGGTCACATGGTAAATCAACCGACTCGGGAATCTCAAAAACAGCAATCACGTCACGCGGAGTTGTAAGCCGGGATATTTTTCTAATCTCACCACGACCCGATACAATGACATTATCCGATTCAATATCCGCAATTTTGTGTTGATCAATCCATTCACTTGTGGCTATCAAACAGTTTAGTTTGAAAAAAGGAATCAGTTCGAGCACACATTTTGTCCCCTCGGCCATAAAAAGCGAGGTCGCGCGTCGACCTTTGACTGTGTCGAGCGACTGTATGGTTTTGCGGAGTGCGTTGGTCAGTTCCATGAGATGTAAAATTTAAAACATTCGGGCAATATCATCGATATTTATTGTCGAGACAACCTTTAATCCATCGGGAGTATATCCAGGAGAAGGTAATCGGAACAGGTCGCTCAACAATGATTCGACCTCGATATCGGTCATATCAGTCGCCGATGTGACAGCCGATGCTTTGGCAATGGCAAGAGCGATGCGATGATTTAGATCAGTATCAGTCGTGTCGGTTCCCTCGGCGACATTATCAATCATCTTGACAAGAGTTGTGATAGGATTCAGTTTGCCCAGCAGCGACGGGACACCGTTGACGGCCCACGAGTTATCGCCGAGAAATGAAATTTCAAATCCAATCTCGGTCACCTTGTCGATAATGCTGTCAAGTATAACATTTTGTGATGCCGTGAGAGTAAGGACTTCGGGAAAAATGACTTTTTGAGATGACACGGTCCCCGATTTTGACATTTCGAGATAACGATGATAGAGCACAAGCACATGAGCGCGATGGCGGTCGATAAGAGTCAAACCCGACTTTGACGGCGAAACAATATACCGATTTTTTAGCTGAATGAGGTGAGCAGGCTCGCTATCGTCACGACTATTGTCGGCCGAAGCGTTAAATACACTCATCAATGACGCTTGCTCGACAAAATCAGGACTTTGCATAAAATCATCGTCATCGTTCATGACACTGTTAATTGACAGGCTTTCAACCTCAAAATCACCGTTTAAAGCACTGCTTCGCAATTCATCCCCGCTGACACGCGGAGCCGACACAAAATCTCCGTAGAGTTTATCCCAATTGGAAGCCACATCGCGATAGGTCGATGATGGTGGAGGTGTTGCACTACTTAACTGACCACCTCGGGCAAACGGGTTATACTCAGTATCGATATCAAGTGAAGGGGTTGCCATTGTATCGGGGTTGAACATCGGAATTTCGGGGCTGTCATCGACATTAAAGTCAATAGACGGCACCACATTAAAACGGCCGAGCGATTCCCTTACAGCCGCCGTAATTATCTGCCATATAGGCTGTTCATTTTCAAATTTTATCTCACTTTTGGTCGGATGGATATTGACGTCGATTGTCGACGGGTCAACAACGAAATTGAGAAAATAATTGGGCTGGGCATCAGATGCTATCAGGTTTTCATAGCAAGTCATCACCGCCTTGTGAAAATAGGGGTGCCGCATGTTGCGACCGTTCACAAAAAAGAACTGAAGCCAATTGCGTTTGCGGGCATTGTCGGGCAAACCCACAAAGCCGTCAATCTTGACAATTGGAGTGTCGACATTGACCGGAATAAGCTGTTTTTCAACCGACTTGCCAAATAACTGCCCTACACGCTCCTTGAGAGAACTTTTCAATAATTTATGGATGAGCGAGTCGTTGTGATAGAGTTCAAAACTGACAGTAGGATTAACAAGGGCAAGTCTTTCAAATTCATGGATGATGTTGGCGAGCTCGACCGAATCTTTTTTCAGGAACTTGCGACGCGCCGGCTGATTGAAAAACAGGTTTTTGATCATCATATTCGTGCCATTTGCAGCGGCAACCGGTTCCTGGGACTCTACACGAGACCCGGTGATGACAATAAATGTTCCGAGTTC
>JAIDNJ010000167.1 GCA_029063895.1 Muribaculaceae bacterium
CGCAAGATACGTCAGGAACTCAGAAAGGTTCCCGTTCAGGCTCCCTACTATAACCCCAATGATACACCGATAATGGATGTAAACGAAATCAGAGAACGTTTGCCCCACCGCTATCCGTTCCTGCTTGTTGACAAAATTATAGAGAAAGGTGATACTCACATTGTCGGTGTTAAAAACATCACAGTCAACGAACCGTTCTTCCAGGGGCACTTCCCTCAGGAGCCGGTTATGCCGGGGGTACTTCAAGTTGAGGCAATGGCTCAGACCGGAGGACTTCTCGTGCTTTCGAGCGTAGACGAACCCGAACGATATTCAACCTACTTCATGAAGATTGACAATGTGAAATTCCGTCAGAAAGTTGTTCCCGGCGATACATTGATTTTCCATGTATCGTTCATGACACCGCTTCGCCGCGGATGTGCTATCATGAAAGGATATGCATTTGTAGGCGACAAGGTTGTAAGCGAGTGTGAGTTTATGGCCCAAATAATAAAAAACAAGTGATAATCCCGGTTAAACACTGAGAAATGAAACAACCCTTAGCTTATATTCATCCGGCTGCAAAGATTCATCCGTCGGTAATTATAGATCCGTTTACAACCATTGAAGGTAATGTAGAAATTGGAGAAGGTACAAAAATCGGAAGCAACGTGACCATTATGGACGGTGCCCGCATTGGTAAAAACTGTACTATTTTTCCTGGGGCGGTAATCGCCGGTATTCCTCAGGACCTGAAATTCAGAGGCGAGGATACCTTGGCCATTATCGGTGATAATACAACTTTACGTGAGTGTGTGACCGTCAATCGCGGTACAGCTTCAAAAGGACGCACTATTGTAGGCTCAAATTGTCTTATCATGGCTTATTCCCACATCGCTCATGACTGTGTTGTGGGTGATAACGTAATCATTGCCAACGCCACTCAGGTGGCAGGTGAGGTTGTGATCGATAACTGGGCTATTGTAGGAGGTGGCACAATGATTCACCAGTTCTGTCATCTCGGAGCCCATGTAATGATTCAGGGAGGCGCACTCATAGGCAAGGATGTTCCTCCGTTTGTCAAGGCTGGTCGCGAGCCCCTCGTTTATTGTGGTGTAAACTCGATTGGTCTGCGTCGACGCAATTTCACTAATGAACAGATTAACGATATCCAAAACATTTATCGCTATCTGTATCTGTCGCCCTATAATGTGTCGGATGCTGTGGAGCATATCGAGGCCGAGTTGCCCGCTACACCCGAGCGTGACCAGATTATACTATTCATCAAGAATGCTCATCGCGGAATCATACGCGGATATACTCCGCGTCCCGGTGCCGATTGATAGAAATCAATATGGCTGACGGCCTGACACGTGGCGAACGCCGCGGACTCATCGGGTTGCTTGCAGTGCTTGCAGCCATTATCGTTATGACAGCATTGAGCGGGGGAGTGAAAGCTCCCCCTACCCATGTTGTAGAGACCTTTCGTGACGATTCGATATCGATTGTATATCAGAAAGATATGGATACGGTCAATCGAACGCAAGGAAAACGTAAAAAGTCGAGAACAAAGGCAAAGGCTGTCAGGCCTAAAGCTGTAAATCGCCAGCCGGAACGGAGTCCGCTTGACGAACCGGTGAACCGACCATGATAAACAATCAGACAAGATATTTGAAGTGTAGTTACCGATTAATCGCAAATGTCAATCAAAAGAACAAAAAATGAAAGACGGGTCAAAATTTACACAAAATAAATCGTTGAAATGCTTTGATTTATCGTGGAAAATGAGTAATTTTGCACCGCAATTTTGTTGATTGCCACGTTGTAGGTGGCAATTTATTGTTAAACAATTAATTCATAAATGATTACAATTACATTTCCAAACAACGACACCAAGCAGTTTGAAAGCGGTGTCACTCCACTTGAGATTGCCAAATCAATCAGCCCTCGTCTTGCTCAGGATGTTTTGGCTGCCTCGGTGAACGATCAGGAGTGGGATTTGTCACGTCCCATCACTGAAGACGCCACCCTTACCCTCTACAAATGGGAGGACCCTGAAGGCAAACATGCTTTCTGGCATAGCTCGGCCCACCTTCTTGCTGAAGCTCTTCAGGAACTTTATCCCGGTGTGAAATTTGGTATCGGTCCCGCTATTGAAAACGGATTTTATTATGATATAGACCCGGGTGAACACACAATCACCGCGGCTGACTTCCCCAAAATCGAAAAGAAAATGCTTGAACTTGCCCAGCGCAAGGAAGAAATCAAGCGTGCTGACATCTCAAAGGCCGATGCTCTCAAGATGTTTGGTGACCGTGGTGAAGTTTACAAGTGCGAGCTCATCAGCGAGCTTGAAGACGGGCATATCACAACCTATACCCAGGGAGCATTCACAGACCTTTGCCGCGGACCTCACATCCCCGATACAGCACCTATCAAGGCTGTGAAAATCACATCGCTTGCAGGCGCCTATTGGCGTGGTGATGAAAAACGCAATCAGCTCGTGCGTGTCTACGGTATCACCTTCCCCAAGAAAAAAATGCTCGATGAGTATCTCGTACTTCTTGAAGAGGCCAAGAAACGTGATCATCGTAAACTGGGTAAAGAAATGGAGCTTTTCGCATTCTCGGCCAACGTCGGACAGGGACTTCCCCTGTGGCTTCCCAAAGGGGCCGCTCTCCGTGACCGTCTCGAACAGTTCCTGCGTAAAATTCAGAAAAAATATGGTTATCTTCAGGTAATCACTCCTCATATCGGTAACAAGAATCTTTATGTTACATCGGGTCACTATGCAAAATATGGCAAAGACTCGTTCCAGCCTATACACACCCCCGAAGAAGGGGAGGAGTACCTGCTTAAACCGATGAACTGTCCTCACCATTGTGAGATTTTCCGTACATCGCCCCGTTCATACCGAGACCTGCCAATGCGTCTTGCCGAATTCGGAACCGTTTACCGTTACGAACAGTCGGGCGAGCTCCACGGTTTGACCCGAGTGAGAGGATTCACTCAGGATGACGCCCACATCTTCTGTGCTCCCGAGCAAATCAAAGATGAGTTCCTCAAGGTGATGGACATTATCTTCTACATTTTCAAAGCTCTCAAATTTGAAAACTTCGAGGCTCAGATTTCGCTCCGTGACCCCAACAACAAAGAAAAATATATCGGTAGCGATGAAAATTGGCATCTGGCCGAGAACGCCATCATCGAGGCTTGTGCCGAGAAGGGTCTTAACGCCCGTAAGGAACTTGGTGAAGCCGCATTCTATGGCCCCAAACTTGACTTCATGGTCAAGGATGCAATCGGTCGTCGCTGGCAGCTCGGAACCATTCAGGTAGACTACAATCTTCCCGAACGCTTCCAGCTTGAATATACCGGAGCCGACAACCAGAAACATCGTCCGGTTATGATTCACCGTGCGCCGTTTGGCTCTATGGAGCGTTTCGTAGCCGTTCTTCTGGAACATACCGCCGGTCGTTTCCCCTTGTGGCTTGCTCCCGAGCAGGCAGTTATTCTCCCCATCAGCGAGAAATTTAATGACTATGCGTTTAAGGTTAAACAGGAACTTGAACAGCATGACATCAGAGTTGAAGTTGATGACAGAAATGAAAAAATCGGTAAGAAAATCCGTGATAATGAGCTCAAGCGAATACCCTATATGCTCATCGTAGGAGAAAAAGAAGCCGAAAATGGTGAAATTTCTGTAAGAAAACAGGGCGAAGGTGACCAAGGTACGATGAAAATTATTACCTTTGCAGAAAAATTGGACGAAGAAGTCCGCCAAATGACTAATATTTAAACGCCACTGAATGGATAACAAACCTTTCAAACCGGGCAATCAGCCCTCACGCCCGCAAGGTCCCCGACCCCAAGG
>JAIDNJ010000168.1 GCA_029063895.1 Muribaculaceae bacterium
CCTTTGTCATAGACTATGGTCATCGGTTTGACCGCCACGTCAATCAGGCTGTAAGCAATCTCGGGAACATCGGCCACATAACGTTCGAGCTGATGTACCGAGTCGGTCAGCACGATGAGAGCCTTGGAATCGGATCGGCGTTTTATTTCATAGATGCGACGGACCGCCTCAGGGCGTGTGGCGTCACACCCGATTCCCCATATCGTATCGGTGGGATACAAAATTACACCGCCCTTTTTCAGGACCTCTACCGCGTTGGCTATGTCTTGCTCCGTATTCATTTCGTTTACAGTTTTAAGACTGCAAAAATAGTCAGAAATCATTAAAGAGCCAACTAAATGGATAAAATAAATTTTGCACAGCCAATTGCAGTAGGCCGCCATACATCTGATGGCAACTGACCGCAGCTGTCTCCATGGACGGTCGCGCCGATATAAAATCAAGCAATTAAGTATGTTTAACAAAAAAGAAAGCGCTACAGGATAGGTTATCGAAATAAAATAACTATCTTTGCAAATTGAAAAATAGACATCAATTATAAATGTATAAATGCTTCATCATAGCCGCCACGCTTATAGCATCAATCATGCTCAGCAGCTGTGGCGAGTATCAGAGAGTGCTGAAAAGCTCCGATCTCAACTACAAGTTTGAATATGCCAAGAGTGCGTTCGAGCAGAAAAAATATGCTCAGACCACCAATATTTTACGCGATATTGTCACTCAGTTCAAGGGATCGGACAAAGCCGAAGAGTCGTTATATCTCCTTGCTCTCGCCCATTATGAGAACAAAGAATATGATGACGCGGCAGCCTATTTCCAGAGCTATTACAACCGCTACCCCAAAGGCAAATATACCGAGCTGGCACGCTATTTCTCGGGATATGCCTACTATCTTGACTCTCCCGAGCCTCAGCTCGACCAGAGCAACACGATCAAGGCTATGGAAGAACTCCAAAACTTCCTCGAGTTTTTCCCAAAAAGCGACAAGGTGGCTGTAGCCCAGAGCACTATTTTTGAGTTACAGGATAAAATCACACTCAAGGAACTGCAAAACGCCCAGCTCTACTACAACCTCGGCACCTACATGGGCAACAACTATGAAAGCGCCATCATCACCGCCCAGAACGCTGTCAAAACCTATCCCTATTCAAAATATAAGGAAGAACTCGAAATGCTCATCCTGAAATCACGCTATCAGGAAGCAGCCCTCAGCGTCGAGGAGAAAAAAGTCGACCGCTTCCGCGAGGTTATCGATGAATATTACTCGTTCATCAACAACTATCCCGACAGCCCCAACCGTGAAGAAGCCGACAACATCCTCAAAATTGCAAAGAAATACGTTAAAGATTAAAACATAACACATAAATAACTATTTATGGACTACAAGAAATCAAACGCTCCGCTCAACACCGTCACCCGCGACATGATTGAACTCTCGGCCGATACCGGCAATGTTTATGAGACCGTAAGCATCATCGCCAAACGCGCCAACCAGATTGCTCTTGAAATGAAGCATGACCTTGAAAAGAAACTTCAGGAATTTGCGTCGCTCAACGACAATCTCGAAGAAGTGTCGGAAAACCGCGAGCAAATCGAAATTTCACGTTATTACGAAAAACTCCCCAAACCCACCCTTATCGCCGCTCAGGAATATTCCGAAGGTAAGATTTTCTACCGCAATCCAGCCAAAGAAAAGCTCAACCTCGACTGATCAGGGCCTTTAAGTTAAATTTTATTTGGCAGTTACAAAGATTTTCACTACCTTTGTGCCGAAATTTTCAATATATTATTAACAACTACTAAAATTACCGAAAGAATGCACTTGAATTCTGAAGAAAAAGTAGAAATCTTTGAGAAATACGGTAAGGGCAAGACTGACACTGGCTCACCTGAAGCACAGATTGCATTATTCTCAGTCCGTATCGCTCATTTGACTGAACACCTCAAGTCAAATCATAAAGATTATACAACAGCTCGCGCTCTTAAGCAACTCGTAGGTAAGCGCCGTCGTCTCCTCGATTATCTCATCAAGAAGGACATCAACCGCTACCGCGCGATTATCGCTCAGAAAGAGCTCGGAATCCGTAAGTAATTCCACCCTCTACCCGGGGGAAGCTTATCTTCCGAAAAAGACATTAAAGCCACGCTTTCAACGCGAAGTGTGGCTTTAAATTTGCTACTTTCATCTATTTTTATCTGTAACAACCTTTTTTAACGGCTGCCACACAATAAAGAGATACCATTCTTTGTTATACTCTATGTAACATTTAGTTTTAAGATATAAAGGCAGCAGTATACAACATGAGACAATTAAAAATCACCAAATCGATTACCAACCGCGAGAGCGCATCTCTTGACAAGTATCTTCAGGAGATTGGACGCGAGGACCTCATCACTGTAGAGGAAGAAGTGGAGCTCGCCCAGCGCATACGCGAAGGTGACCAGGTAGCTCTCGATAAACTGACACGCGCAAACCTCCGCTTTGTTGTGTCGGTAGCAAAACAATATCAGAATCAGGGCCTTTCACTCCCTGACCTCATCAACGAAGGCAATGTAGGCCTAATCAAGGCCGCTCAAAAATTTGACGAAACACGTGGCTTCAAATTCATCTCCTATGCCGTGTGGTGGATTCGTCAGTCGATACTTCAGGCCCTCGCCGAGCAGTCGCGCATTGTACGTCTGCCGCTCAATCAGGTAGGATCGCTCAACAAAATCAGCAAGGCGCTTTCAAAGTTTGAGCAGGAAAACGAACGTCGCCCCTCTCCCGAGGAACTTGCCGAGACTCTCGATGTGCCCGTTGAGAAAATCGCCGACACCCTCAAGGTTTCAGGCCGTCACATCTCGGTTGACGCTCCGTTTGTCGAGGGCGAGGACAACAGCCTTCTCGACGTGCTCACCAACGACGACTCGCCAATGGCCGACGCCACCCTCACCCAGGAATCATTGTCAAAAGAAGTTGAGCGTGCGCTCAGCCAGCTTCACGAACGCGAACGCGACATCCTCAAGATGTTCTTTGGCATAGGCTGTCAGGAAATGACACTTGAGGAAATCGGAGCCAAGTTTGACCTTACCCGTGAACGTGTACGCCAAATCAAAGAAAAAGCGATACGCCGTCTCAAAGGACAAAAGAGCCGTCTGCTCAAATCATACCTCGGACAATAACAATTTCATAGTTTTTTTTGACGGCGCTGTGTTCAGAGATGGGCACAGCGCCTTTTATTAGTAGTTTAGGGACGTAACTTTGAAACGTAGCAATTGATTAACAGCGACTTGATTCTCTTTCGTGCCAAAGACACGTCCCGACAAAATTGCTAAATACTTATTTTGACACACCGTCGTTTTTTACCCCTGTCACAGGTCAACCATAACCTGTTTCCATTTGTTATTTATATAAGAACCAAGTTAATAACGAAGCCACAGAGGTGGCTATGGCCGAAAATCGGCAATTAATCCGAATGATACGGTTCACGAGCCCGGCAACGGGCAACCGGACCCTGTCAGGTCTGCATGAGAGGATGTAGTAAGGATTAATTCAGTGAAAATTTAAAGTATATTTTAAATGAAGAAAACATTGAAGCTAATGATGAGCCTCTTTGTTGTTCTTGTATTTTCCTCGGCGTTTACCGGCAGCGGCATCGCCCCTGTCCGCGGCTCGATTGCACCCGCAGTCAAGCTCAACGACAAAAACAACGTTCTCGCCCCGGCCCAACATCAGGGAAAATACCTGCTTCTCAACTTCTGGTCGGCAGCCGACGGTAAGTCGCGACTTAAAGCCAACGAACTCAACACTGCTGTAAAGGAGTTGAACGGTAGCGATGGCAACGACCCGAAAGTTTCACTCGTTTCAGTCAACTTTGACCGAAGTGAAAAACTTTTCAGGGAAATTGTCAAACGAGACAACCTTGACGCTCAGTCACAGTTCTATGCAACCGGAAAAGAAGCCGACAAACTACGTCGCGCCTACAATTTGCACAAGGGATTAAGTTCTTTTCTGATTGGCCCCGATGGTCGCATCCTGGCCGTTAATCCCGACAAGAAAGATTTAACCAAAATTTTAAGTCGATAAACTAATATGGAAATCTGCCACAACTCCCTTTTACAGGGCTTTGCGACAGATTTCTTTTTTTGTATGTATAAAATGAAAATGATCTACAAATAGCGCTCCGACACAACATTGAGGCGATCGTCGAGTTCAAACAACCACGGCGACCCGGTGGGAATCTCAAGATTTATGATATCTTCATCCGATATATTAAGCAATATCTTGGCAAGCGCACGTAGACTGTTGCCGTGGGCAGCGATAAGAACGGTGTCATATAACATAAGCTTTGGCACGATAACCTCCTGCCAGCAAGCC
>JAIDNJ010000169.1 GCA_029063895.1 Muribaculaceae bacterium
CAGGTGAAGAGCGAGGACCTCGAAAAACGTCCTGTAACCTCGGTAGGTGAGGCTCTCGAAGGCTCAACTCCCGGTATAACTATTACAGCAAGTTACGGTTCACCCGGTGAAGACCCGACAATCCGCATCCGTGGTATCGGAACCGTCAACGGTTCTTCAAACCCTCTCTATGTGATTGATGGTGTTCCTTTCGGTGGTAACCTCTCGGACATCAACATGGATGACATCGAGTCAATGTCAGTTCTTAAAGACGCTGCCTCGGCTGCCCTCTATGGTAACCGCGCTTCTAACGGTGTAATCCTTATCACTACCAAAAAATCTAAATCAGAACGCATTACCTTCAACTTCAAGACCAATCAGGGTTGGTATGAGCGTGCTCTTCCCGAGTATGACCGCGTGAACGCTAAACAGTTCATGGAAGTTGAATATCAGAATTATGCCAACGCTTGGCTGTATAATACAAAATCGGGTGGCGGTTCAAAATATTTTGGTGATTCTCAGGCTCCTGAAATCTTTGAGCATGTAAATTCGACAATTATCCCTAATCAACTTTATTTCAACATCTTCAACAAGGCCGATGATGCGTTGTTCAATACTGACGGTACAATGGTAGCCGATGCCACCATACTACCTGAGGTCGCCGGCGACCTTGATTGGTTTGATCAGGCAACCCGCAAAGGTTATCGTCAGGAGTATGTATTCAGCGGTCAGGGTGCGACTGACAAAAGCGACTACTACTTCTCGCTTTCTTATCTTGATGAGAACGGTTATATGAAGGACTCTGGCTTCAACCGTCTGACCGGTCGTACAGCAATCAATATCCGTCCAAGCAAGTGGTTCCGGACAGGTTTGAGCCTCCAGGCTTCACACCAAAAATTCCAGAATACTTCAAACGGTGTCGGTGACGGTTCAGGGTCATATAACAACCCGTTCAACTTCTGCCGTTATATCGCTCCTATTTATCCTGTTCATACTCACTATGTTGAGAGTGGATCTATCTATAACGCAAATGGTGAAATGCTTAACGTAGAGCGTGGCCAGTTTGTTCTTGACGCTGAAGGAAATCATGTTTATGACCCCGGATCTTATTCAGTATATAACGCACAGGGTAAAGGTATCTCAATTCCTACCCGTAACCAGAATCCCGACCGTAACGTTATCTGGGAGTCACAGCTTAACAACAGCCGTACAATACGTAACACAATGAACGGTACCGGTTATCTTGATTTTGTTCTTCCCTATGGATTTACTGCAACAGTAAAAGGAAACCTCAATACCCGTAACAGCGACTACTATTCTTATACCAATGCTACTATCGGTGACTCAAAAGGTTCAATCGGTCTTAACGGTGAGGTGAACGGTCGCCACGGTTCACTTTCAAAGACGCTCTATACCTACAAGAACTGGACATTGCAAGAACAACTCCGCTGGAATATGGCATTTGACAACGGAAAACATATTATTGAGGCTCTCGTAGGTCACGAAAATTACAGCTATCGTTATGACTACAGCTATGCATCAAAAGAGAATCAGGCATTCCCCAATGTATATGCCTTGTCAAACTTCTCAAAGATGAACTCGGTATCGGGTTATAAAAACGCATATCGCACCGAGTCATATCTTGCGCGTGTTCAGTACAATTATGGTGACCGCTACAATGTAGAGGCATCTTTCCGCCGTGATGCATCATCGCGCTTCTCTCCTGAATCACGTTGGGGTAACTTCGGTTCAGTAGGTGCCAACTGGGTATTCTCAAATGAGGAATTCTTCAAGAAATTCCGTTGGCTCAATAACGGTAAACTCCGTGCCGACTGGGGTCAGGTAGGTAATGATGCGGGGTCAGACTATTACTCGTACTACAAACTTTTCGGTTCAACTACCGAAAACTCACTTCCCGGATTCCTTCTTACACAGAATCCTGCTCCCGAGCTCAAATGGGAGACCGGTCAGTCATGGGGTATCGCTCTTGAAACCCGTCTGTTCAACCGCCTCAATTTCTCAATTGAGTATTATAACAAACTTAATAAAGATCTTATTTTCAACGTATATGCACCCTCATCGGCAGGCTCGGAAGATACAGGCTCGCAGTATTCAACCACAGCAGCCAATATCGGTTCTATTGTGAACCGTGGTTGGGAAATTGCGTTTGATGTAGATGTCTACAAAAACAAAGACTGGACTTTCAACGTAGGTGCCAACATGTCGACCCTTACCAACAAGGTAACCAAACTTCCCGAGCAGAATAAGAAAGTGTCGACTTATCCCATCAATCCCTCGGGTGTTGACTATCCTCGAGCCGAGGTTCCCGTGGGTATTCTTTCAGGCAACTACTTCATCCGTGAAGGTGGTTCTCGCTATGACTGGTATACTTACCATTGGGCAGGTGTTGACGAAATGGATGGTCGTTCGCTTTATGAAGCTAACCTTACCGACTATTACGTAGTGCTTCCCGACGGAACACAACTTGGTGGTAAACAGGCAGTGGATGCTGAAGGCAATCTCCGTTGGGACAAGGATGGCAATCCTGTTCAGGGTGGTAGCGAGCTTACCCCGGCCAACTATCGTCTTATCGACGGTAAATATTATGTAGTAAACAATACATACGCCGAAAAAGCATTCCGTGGTAAAGCACTTCCATCGGTTCAAGGGGCATTCTCGGCAAGCGTACGCTGGAAAAATCTTAACGTTAGCGCAATGTTTACCTACTCAATCGGTGGCAAGCTCTATGATTCGGTTTACTCATCACTTATGAGCTGTGGTGAGAAACCCTCAAACTTCTCAACCGATATCTTGAATTCGTGGAAGATGTCGCCCAAGTCGGACGCTCTCATAGCAGCATACAATGCAGCTTATGATGCAGCTTATGATGCAGAATATGCAATCAGCAAAAATAAGACAAAAGCACAGAATGCAGGTTATAAAGCTGGTAATGCAGCAATCGACAGCCCGACCCGTATCAATCCCAACATCAACAACGAAATCAACTTTGAGAACAACACTCAGAATACCGGAGCCGCTGACCGTTGGTTGATCAGCCGCAGCTATCTTCAGTTCAAGAATATCAACGTAAGCTACACAATTCCGCGTAATATTGTCAACAAACTTGATCTTCAGGCAGTTCGTCTGAGCTTCTCAGCTGAGAATGTACACATGTGGTCAGCTCGCAAGGGTATGAACCCGATGATGTCAATCGGTGGTGGTCAGAGCAACTACCTTGTTCCCTCACGTGTGTTTACTTTTGGTCTTAACGTAACCATCTAATAAAGTGAAATTTACAATGAAAAAAATATATAAACTTCTTATTGCCGGTGCAATTCTCTCGACAACAGCAGCCTGCTCGAGCGACTATCTCGATCTAAAGCCTCAGACGTCAGCTGACCCTGAGACGCTGTTCGAATCACCCGATGTTGCTCAATATGCGGTCAATGCACTCGGTCGTATCATGTCTACCCAGTATCTCTCGACTCAGGGTTATAATGGCGAGGGTACAGTATATGCCTACAACGGCGAGTTTCCCGGTGATGCTATCCAGTTTAACAATAAAACCGGTTGGGCTAATATTGCCAAGCAGAACTACAATACTTCAGCTAACACTAACGTTCAGTTTGGATGGTACTATTACTATAAATTGATTGGTAATGCAAATCAGATTCTTAGCTATATTCCCGAGGAACAAGCTCCCGAGGATGTAGCCGGTTGGCAGTGGGTCAAGGCACAGACTCTTACCTATCGTGCATACGCCTACACAATGCTGTCGCAGCTCTTCAGCCGTCGCTGGAGCGAGGCTAAAGGTTTGCAGCGTGGTGTCGTTCTCCGTCTTGACACTTCTGATGACCCGATGCCCTGTTCTACTATGGGTGAGGTATTTGCTCAGATATACAAAGATCTTGACGAGGCAATCGAGCTATTTGACCAGTGTGGAGTCAGTCGCAAAAAAGATGTAGACAAACGTTGGATGACCAATGTAAACGTGGCTCATGCCGTGTATACACGTGCGGCTCTTATACGTGAAGACTGGAATACAGTCGTTGCACATGCATCTAAAGCACGTCAAGGTTACCCAATCATGGGTATGGACAATTACAAAGCCGGCTTCAATACAGCTAATGAAGAGTGGATTTGGGAAGTATTTGAGGACGACACTCAGGCTATGTATTACTACTCATTCTACAACTATGCGAGCGCAAGCTGTCTCGGTTCAAACTCACGTCAGTATCCTCCGAGCATCTCAAAACAGATTGTAGACGGTGTTGATGCAAATGATGCACGTATGGCTATCTATGCAATTCCAACAGCAGATGAGCTTGCTGAAGTAAAAGTCGCCAGTAGAAATGATCGTGTGACAAAGGGTAAATTTTTCGACCGTGTCATGAATGATTATATATCGCGAATTTACTATACTTCAAGCAGTTCAACATATATATTCTTCTATCTCTCGACTAAGTTTATAGTGAAATCGGGTACAGGTGACGGTTGTATTCCTATCTTCCGTGCCGCTGAAATGTACTATGCCGAGGCTGAAGCTCAGTATCATCTTGGCAATTTCACAGCTGCTCAGAAGGCTCTTGAGGCAACAGTAACTCCTTATAACGAGGACTATACCTGCACCAAGACCGGTGATGACCTTTTCAAGGAAATCAAGGCTTACCGTAAATTTGACCTCGCCAATGAGGGCCACAGCTTCTTTGATCTGAAACGTTGGGGCGACTCAATGGATCGTAAGTCATGGTCGGATGGAGGTAGCTGGATAAGCAACTTTATTGAAGATTATGGTCCCGAAGCTAAGAACCGCTGGACAATCATTATTCCCAACTCGGAAGCTAACTACAACCCGTTGGTTTCAAAAGTTGAGCAGATTAATCCTGACGGAACTTGGGATAATGCAGGCAGTAAGTAATTCTATAATTTATATACACTAAATGAAAAATTTCTGTATTTTTGTACATTAATAATAAATTTATAGAAAAGGTGCCGGGCTGTCGCGATGACAGTCCGGTGCTTCTTTTTTTGTCATTCCCGATTTACTTTTGGAGATAATGAGGGTCTTATAGATGTAAACGAAAAAAACTGATATTGTCCATTTCCTGAGATATGTTCAACCTATTTAAAAGGCCGTCGGCCAATGACCGGTTCACCACAATGGTCAACACCTATCGTGAGCCAATCTACCGCTTCATCAGAAGCCGGGTTGATTGTCACGACGATGCGGCCGATATATCTCAGGAGGTTTTTATCAGGGCTTATCAAAATCTTGATAAGTTGCGTGACAGCGATGCGGTCAGGTCTTGGCTCTACCGCATAGCCTATAACGAGACGTTGAGGTTTATCGAGAACCGCAACCGTTCACACACCGCCCCGATGGCAGAGGCTGTCGAGACAACTTTGGCCGACTCGGAACAGGTCGATTATGAACGTGCCACCGAGGAGCTTTTTGCTCAGGCTCTTGCCCAGCTCACCGAGCGACGGCGCGCCGTGTTTGAGCTGCGCTATTACCGCGATTTGTCGTTCAAGGAAATAGCCGACATCATGGATTCAAACGAATCGACGATGAAAGTGACCTATCATCAGGCCAAAAAATTTATAACCGACTATATTTTAGAACATAACATATAAGATTTCTCCTAAAACAAGATATAATATGAACTTTGATTTTGATAAAACAGCAAGGATGTATGCCAGCCGGCAATCGACCGATATTCCTGACGGATTTTTTGACCGTCAGCTTGACGAGATATTGTCGGCAGCCGACAGCCGACAGCGACGCCGACGCAACCGGTTCATTACATCCGCAGCCTCGGCGATTGTAGCCGTGGCAGCAGCGATCGGTGTCATCGCCGGCACCGGGCAATCGGGCCAACTGTCGACCGACGAGATGATTGACCGCCTCATAGCCGAGTCGACCGATGCCCAGATATCGATGACCGCCGGTATAGCCGACGCCGAGATGATGTTTGACCTTGATTATTACAACTGATTACCGTTCAACAATATAACCAAAACAACAGTGATATGAAACGTGTCATATTTCTTGCAACAATCGTGCTTGCCGTTATGCTTACATCGGCCCTTCAGTGTCGAGCCGAAAAGCCTACGGCTCAACCCTTCCCGTCAGAAAGGGTTATAAAAGAGGCATCGATATATGTCGATGACCTTAAACTCAAAGGTGAGAATGCTGAGAAGTTTACCACTCTATACCTTGACTACCGTCGCAAAATATACAAGGCGATGGAAAAAAACAAACAGCCTTTCAAGGGGAGCGCCTCTGAACTCACCGACATGCAAAACGACAAGAACATTCGTGCCCGCTTTGCCAGCTCAAAGGAGATTCTCGAGATACGCGAACAGTATTATCCCAAGTTTCTAAAAGTGATGACTCCCACTCAATATGAGCGGCTTATGAAGCTTGAACATAAGGTGTTTGAGAAAAGTCGCAACGAGCGCGTGCGCCGCAGCTCGTCGTCATCATCGTCAAGCAGTTCATCATCAAAGAGCAGAAAAAAATCAGGAACTAAATCGTCGTCATCTTCAATGCGGGGTGCAACAACTTCTAAAGTAACCGATTCGTCGGGACGTACAACCGAGATTGTTACATTGCCCGACGGAACAGTAAATACCTATGTCTATGACAAAAACGGCAATCTCATCCGTCACATAGAGCAAAGTAAAGGCCGTTCCTACAAAAAGACATCGACAAGCCGTGAGTATAATGACAATGTCGAGATAATTCTGGGATCGGACGGCAGCGAAACCACCCGCTACTATGACAAGGATGGTAATCTCGTCCGCGAGATAATCCGTTATGGCAATAATAATATTTAAATTATATAAGAGCAAAAGGTTGAATATAGAAAAATCAAATTAAGTCGACGGCCGGTGACGAAGTGATTTCAGTTACCGGCCGTTGCAGTTTCAAACAAAAAAATGTCACACAAGGTGATAATTCAAAAAAAATCATTAACTTTGCACTGCAAAAGCCATTCATGGGCTTTGGTCTACAAGGATGCTCGAATGGTGGAATGGTAGACACGAGGGACTTAAAATCCCTTGGCCATTGCGGCTGTGCGGGTTCGAGTCCCGCT
>JAIDNJ010000017.1 GCA_029063895.1 Muribaculaceae bacterium
GTAGCGGGACCGAGAATTGAACTCGGGACCTCCGGGTTATGAATCCGACGCTCTAACCAACTGAGCTATCCCGCCATATTCAGCATCGGGGTTAATTCCCTTTTGCGAGTGCAAAGTTACGTATTATTTTTTGTTCCGCCAAAAATTTTATCAATTTTTTTAGGTGTTATTTTATTTTTGTTGTTCGTTGAAAAGTTTCTCAATAGAACTGATATCTTCCTGAAGCTGTTTTTCAAACGGCAGACGTTCTTCGATATTTTTGATTGCATAGAGAACTGTCGAATGAGAACGGGAGAGACGGGTTCCTATTGTCACCGACTGCATCTTTACATGTTTTTTGGCAAGATACATCACCATTTGACGGGCATCCGAAATTTCACGTTTACGGGTCTTGCTGTAAATGGCATCAGGATCGATATTATAATATGCGCTGACACTCTGCGTCACCATTTCAAAATTAATTTGGGGAGTTGCAGCCACATTCATGCGCACCGCATTATTGATCACATTACGTGCCAGATCAACGGTAATATCGACATTGAGGATAGCAGCGTGGGCAACGAGAGATACCATGACGCCCTCAAGTTCACGGATACTGCCGGTTACATTCTGAGCGATGTAGTCAAGTACGTCATCGGCAAGAGTAAGTCCATCAGATTGGGCCTTCTGTAAAAGAACCTCGCGACGCAATTCAAGGTCGGGTCGATCGAGCTTTACTGTCATACCCCATTTGAAACGGGTCATCATGCGCTCAGAGAGACCTTTCATCTGAGATGTCGGGCAGTCGCTCGACATAATTATCTGTCTATTATTGAGGTGGAGATGATTGAAAATGTGGAAAAACGCATTTTGAGTCTTATCTTTTCCAATCAAATCCTGTATATCATCAATAATGAGAGTGTCGATACTCTGGTAGAAATTAATAAATTCATTAATTTTACCTTTTAACGAAGCGGTCGTAAACTGACTTTCAAAAAGACGGGCTGTGACATAGAGTACACGCATTGCCGGTTGGTGCTCTTTAAGGCGGATTCCGATGGCATGCATCAGGTGAGTTTTACCTGAACCTGACGGACCGATGATAAAAAGAGGGTTGAAAGTCTTACACGAAGGGTCATCCCCGATTGTCATACCGATAGCACGTGCAACTTTATTACACATACTGCCGCAGTAGTTTTCAAATGTATAACGGGGATTGAGCTGTGAGTCAATCTCTGGAGCAGCCTCGATGTTAAAAGGATTGGCAGGAGGAAGGCCCGGTTTGATGACAGGCGAAGCATTTTCGCTACGCACATCAACAGCAGTAGACGATTCGTTGCCTACCTGATTGTAACGATAAAAAAGTTTTACGTTAGGACCATAGACACGTCTCAAAACCGGGACGAGAATCTTTGGATAACGTACATCAAGATGCTCGGAGAAGTAGGGCGAAGGCACACGCAGAGTGAGTCGATCTCCCTCAAGACCCAATGATGTAATAGGTTCAAACCAAGATTTGAACTGTTCAACAGGAATAAGGTCTCGTATAATCGAGAGACATTCGTTCCACTTCTGTATGTGATTGTCGTTGCTCATCAGTAAATATTACATGTAGTAATTTGAGTACAAAATTCGTACATTTTTTTTTCTAAAACAAATGTATTTTTTTTTGGAAATTTAAAAATAATCACAACTATACTGTTATTCAGCAACTTAAAGTAAAACTTAATGCTTCGATTAATCAAATACTTCAACCTTTAACCATAAAGCACTTTAAATAAAGTAATTATCCACGGCTGCCGTCCTTTTATCAGCAGTGATTCATTATAAATATTCATCATAAAAAAAACATGCCAACCCTCACAAAAAGCCAATTTTAGAGGGATAGCATGATTTTTACTTATTTAGAATGAGTCTAAAGAACGACTACAATTCAATTACAAGAGTTTGATACTGATATAACGCTTTGGATTCTTCTTAATGTCTATAAACAACGAATCGAGACTCTGCACGGTTGCATTAAGATTATTATATAGCGCCGGATCTTTCATCATGAGACCGAGGGTCGAGTTCGGGTTGTTGAGATTGCGCGAGATCTCGGCAAGATTTGTTGAAAGAACAGTTACATTATCAAATACAGAATCAACGGGAAGTTTACTCAACTCGGCCGCAAGCGCGGCAAGATCACCTGAAAGGCGGCTGATGTTTGATGTCGTAGAGTCGACATTATTTACAATCGCCGGCAAGCCATTCATTGAACGGTTGATTTTGGCCACCGTTGCATCAAGGCTTGCAGTTATACCGTCAAGGCGCTTGATTGAAGCAAGAAGAGCGGGATCGCTTGCGATTGTATTTAAAGCTGACAAAAGTGAATCAACTTTAGGGAAAATGGACGAAACCGCCGGCATAAGGTTTTGAGAAATATTATCAACCATACCGGGTGCAGTCTCTCCTATGAGAGTAGCACCTACTTCATGAAACTCCTTGCCCGGAGCCATCTTGAGAACAACCGATGATGTACCGAGCATATCGCTCTCGATAACAGCCTTAGAACCTTGGGGAACTTTGAGTTCCTTGTCAAGGCTGAGTTCAACCTTAACATGACCTGGGTTGTCATATTCATATTGAATTGTGCTCACCTGCCCCACTTTGAACCCATTGACAGTTACCGGAGCCGATACATTAAGACCTTTTACATCAGTATAGGAAACCACATAATAGTTGGCAGGCTTGAAAACGTTCATTCCCTTGAGGTAGTCAATACCGTAAAAAAGGAAACAAAGCGCCAGTATAACGCTTATACCTATTGCAATTTCACTTTTACGTCCATTTTTCATAATCAGGAGTTTCTTTTTGTGATTATATTATTTTCAAATAGTTGAATATTAGTTATTGTCATTCGACTCGTTTACCGTCCTGAAAAGTGACGACAAATGCCGATTTGAATTTTTGTCTTATCATTCGAAGAGCCGACTGAGCCTCGGCCTTTGTTGCATATGAGCCCGAGGTGTATTTATAAACACCGCGGTCTACATAATAGTCAACGTCTTTAAGCCCTTTGAGTTCAGACGATGTCTCACTTAATTTTTTTGAAGATGTGAGTACCTGAATACGGTAGACCGGTTGTGATGAATTATCGGCTTGAGGTTTCTCAATCGCCGGTGCAACTTTTTCGGTCACCTTTGCCTCAACAGCCTGTACCGATTTGGGTGTTTCCGAGGCAATAGCCGGAGCAGTAATGCCGAGCGAGGTTGCGATATATCGTGAAAGCGAGGTAGCGATAGCTGTAGCCATTTTTTCTTTACCGGCCGCCGAAGCCATAAATCGTTCCTGCTCAGGATTGCATATAAAATCAAGCTCGATGAGAACCGACGGCATTCCGGTTGCCCAAAGGACCCAGAATCCGGCCTGACGAACACCCCTGTCAGAACGGCCGGCCATAGAGACAAGACGACTTTGTATATCATCGGCAAGCTTGACGCTCTGGGCCATATGAAGATTTTGGGATAGCTCAAATATAATATAACTCTCGGCCGACTCCGGGTCAAAACCTTCATATGTTTCTTCAAAATTGTCGTCAAGAGTCATCACTGCATTCTCACGCTTTGCTACATCAAGATTGTCGACCGACTTATGAAGACCGAGCGTATAAACACTCGCACCTTTAATTGAAGATCGATTGCGGTTTCGCTTATCAACCGAGTTTACATGAATCGAAACAAACAGATTGCCGTGTGCTTTATTGGCAACATTAGCTCGCTCTTTTAGCGAAAGATACTTATCGGTAGAACGGGTATAGACGATATCGAGACGATTGTCAAATGCTTTTTCAAGTTTACTGCCAACAAGGCGGGCTACATCAAGATTGATTGTTTTTTCATTAGCGATTTTACCGGTTGCGCCATAGTCTTTCCCTCCATGCCCGGGGTCGATGACAAGGACAAAAGAATCGTTGCCTCGTGAAGGCATCACGGCATGGACTGCCATGCCACAAAAACACAGCAATACAACCAGGAATATATATTTAGCTACCGATTTCACAGTAATAATGTAAAATATCCTACAAATTTACTAAATTAGCTGCTAATAGCGGTAATCAGACCCGATGTTTTTAACCTTTTTACCAATTTATGAGAAAAAAACACAAAAAAATCCCGCCAGATGAAGAGCACCGGCGGGATAAATAACGGTTTTATTATGAAAATAATCAATAGGCAAACATAGGATATTCGGCCATTGTGCTGTTAACTTTCTCACGTACCGAAGCGATGATTTTTTCGTTTTCGGGATTAGAGAGAACGGTATCAATCATCTCCACAATTTCGCCCATGAGTTCAGTTTTGGCACCACGAGTGGTGATTGCAGGAGTTCCGAGACGGATACCTGATGTCTGGAACGGCGAACGAGAATCGAACGGAACCATGTTTTTGTTGGCTGTGATATCGGCTTCAACAAGCACTTTCTCGGCAACCTTACCGGTAAGATCGGGGAATTTGGTGCGGAGATCAAGGAGGATGCAGTGGTTGTCGGTACCACCCGAAATGATTTTATAGCCTTTGTCAACAAGTGCCTGAGCCATAGCTGCAGCATTGGCCTTAACCTGTTTCTGATATTCTTTAAACGAAGGCTGCAATGCTTCACCAAAAGCGACAGCTTTAGCCGCAATCACATGTTCAAGCGGACCGCCCTGTACGCCGGGGAAGACAGCCGAGTCGATGAGAGATGACATTTTACGAATCTCACCTTTCTTGGTAACCTTGCCAAAAGGATTGTCAAAATCCTGACCGAGGAGGATGATACCACCACGAGGACCGCGAAGGGTCTTATGGGTAGTCGATGTAACGATATGGGCATATTTGACAGGATTGTCAAGGAGTCCGGCGGCTATAAGACCGGCAGGGTGAGCCATATCGACCATGAGAATCGCACCGATTTCATCGGCAAGACGACGCATGCGGGCATAATCCCACTCGCGGGTATAGGCACTGGCACCACCGACAATCAGTTTGGGACGTTCGCGACGTGCAACTTCTTCCATCTGGTCATAGTCGATTGTACCTGTATCTTCTTTAACATTGTATTCGAGTGCCTGATACATGAGACCCGAGAAGTTAACAGGGCTTCCGTGTGAAAGGTGACCACCGTGGGCGAGGTTGAGTCCGAGGAACTTGTCGCCGGGATTAAGAACGGTCATAAACACGGCCATGTTGGCTTGAGCACCTGAGTGGGGCTGAACATTGGCATACTCGGCACCAAAAAGTTCTTTGATGCGGTTGATTGCGACATTTTCCGCTTCATCTACAACCTGGCAACCGCCATAGTAGCGGTGTCCGGGATATCCTTCGGCATATTTGTTGGTGAGGCAAGAACCCATGGCCTGCATAACCTCGTCGCTGACGAAGTTTTCAGAGGCGATAAGTTCGATACCTTTTTTCTGGCGTTCGTGTTCACGCTGAATGATGTCAAAAATTACTTTGTCTCTTTCCATTGTTTTGTTATTTGTTTGGTTTTGATGGTTTTAGTAAGGTTATTTTTATTGAACCGTTAATTCTGTTTTTTACGTACGCTCCATCCAAAATGACCGAGCTGCTCACCAAGGGCATAGTAGCGGCCATGAGAATAAGCTATCAGTCGGGCTTCGTCAAGACCGAATCGTCCTGTATCGGGGTCAATCAGGCGTTCATCAGCGAGTACATTGGTCACCCGGGCAATGAACATATCATGAGAACCAAGTGAAACAATTGACTCGACCTTACACTCGACCGAGAGTGGCGATTCATCAATGTAGGGGCACCTGACCGTCACACCCGGTTTGGGTGTAAGCCCGGTTTCAGTCCACTTGTTGAAATCACGGCCCGATTTCACACCTACCCAGTCGGTAGCAAAAGCCATGTCGACCGTAGTAAGATTGATAGTAAATTCCATATTTTCCTCGATAAGGTGATGACTGAAGCGTTCGGGCCTAACCGAAATGGAACACATGGCGGGATCAGAACAAATTGTGCCGGCCCAGGCTACGGTAAGCATATTGCTATTCTCTATCGTGCTACCACAAGTAACTATCACCGCCGGAAGCGGATAAAGCATGTTGCCCGGTCGCCAGTTTTGTTTCATTATCTACAATTTTCAAATGATTGTAGCATCAGCTGTATTTACCGAATGACCGCAATAGTGGCACCGAAGTTCTCCGTTCTGACGATCGATGAGATGAAAACGGGTAGCCATTGGCTCATTATTGGTAATACATTTAGGATTATCACACTTGACAATACCGACAACAGTATCGGGAAGCGAAACTTTGAGTTTCTCGACAACATCAAAATCGCGTATGATGTTGACACCGGCATCAGGAGCTATAAGAGCGACACGGTTAAGGACGGCCTCGGGAAAATAGACGTCAGCCACCTTGATTATTCCTTTTGTACCAAGTTTTTTACTTGCGAGGTTGTTACCGATGGTGAGCTGGGTGCCGAGCGACTCGACTCCGAGAAGTCTGACCGCTTTGAAAAGCATATCAGACGGAATATGGTCGATAACAGTTCCATTACGGAGAGCTGCTACTGCGAGTTCTTTTTTAGATGTATTCATAGGACGTGGAGAATAATTACCGGTTAAGTATGTCAATACCCAAAGCGTTGCAAATCAACGCCTGGCGGGTGAAGAGTCCGTTACGGGCCTGCTGGAAGTAATAGGCTTTGGGATTATCGTCGACATCGGGGTTTATCTCGTTTATACGTGGCAGCGGGTGAAGAATACGCAGATTATCCTTGCTGTCGGCAAGCATAGCGTTGTTTAGATTGTAAAGATCCTTAACCTTTTCATACTCCATAATGTCGGTAAAACGTTCACGTTGCACTCGTGTCATATAAATAATGTCACTTGAGTTGATAATTTCTGATGAAAAATCGTGGCTTACGTTATAACGGATACCATGTTTGTCACAGAAATTGGTGTATTCATCGGGCATACGGAGCTCGTTACAAGCTACAAAATTGAAAGTCGGGTTGAAAAATCTCATCGCCATCAAGAGAGAATGAACCGTGCGTCCATACTTGAGGTCACCAACCATTGTGATGATAAGGTTGTCAAGAGTACCCTGGGTCTTATAAATCGAGTAGAGGTCAAGCATTGTTTGGGATGGATGCTGATTGGAACCATCACCGGCATTAATCACCGGAATATCAGTGACCTCAGACGCATAAAGAGCCGCACCCTCAAGATAATGTCTCATGATGATGAGGTCAACATAGTTGCTGACCATCTTGATGGTGTCTTTAAGAGTTTCGCCCTTTGATGTACTGGTTGTACCTTTATCTGAAAAACCGATTACACGCGCGCCCAGACGATTAGCGGCGGTCTCAAAGCTCAGACGAGTTCGGGTCGAAGGCTCGAAAAACAGGGTTGCTACAACTTTTCCATCAAGAATCTTGTGATTGGGATGTTCTTCAAAATATCGGGTCTGCTCCAGAATATGAAGAATCTCATCTTTGGAGAGATCGGCAATTGAAACGAGACTGTTGCTGTTCATTGTAAAATTGGTTTTCGGCAAAGTTACGAATTTTTCATAAAACCAACGTCATCACGATAAAAAAATGTGGATAATAAAAAAATATGGAGCGGGTATAAAACTAAAATAGTATAATTATTGTTGTATTGATAAAACTTATCATACTTCAACTATGACAAAAATTCATATCCTTAACACCGGCATGATTTGTGTTTCACCTTACGTGCCTTATGACGACACCAACGCAGGTAAGCTTAAAACGATGGGGCTTACCGTTCCACGCAACCAATGGGTGTGGCTCCCGATCTCAAGTTATCTTATCGAGCACCCCAAAGGACTCGTGCTCGTCGACACAGGCTGGGACCGCCGTATCAGTCCCACAGGTGAATATGACAAAAAGCTTCAGGCTCAGGTTCTGGGTTCGAAGATGCTCGCCCGTGTCAATCAGGGTATGCTCCCCGAGGGAAAAGCAATTGACGAACAATTGCTCAAGATGGGATATAACGCACGCGATATCGATTATGTAG
>JAIDNJ010000170.1 GCA_029063895.1 Muribaculaceae bacterium
ATTGAGGACAGCACCTTTTTGCTTGGTGAGCTGAGCGCCAACCCAAAGGAAGTTTTCCGAACCTTTTGGCGAGATTCCCGGATATGGGTTTTCAGTCAGTCCTTCGGGAAGGGTTTCCATACCGGTTATAGAGTCGGGAGTCTGGTTAAACTTGTTGATGCGGTAGGTAGCAAAAGCGGCCAGCCCGGCTTTGGCCCATTTGTTGAACCCCTCAAGAAGGGAAATACCAACTGTATTTGTAAGCGACCATGCTGTTGTGCGGTCATATGTTGACGATGCGCCAAAATAGGAGTTGGTCCAGAAGTCGTTTTCGTTTGAAGTGGTATTGAATATGTGTTTATTGTCGTTGTACTTGAGTGTCCATATGAAACTTGACACAGGAATGTAGGTGCGACGGACGGTTGTATCGCCCTCGACCTCTTCTTCATGATAGAAACCGACTTTGTAGCGGTTGTTGAGGTAAAGCTCGGTGCCGACTACTCTTGAATGGGCGTTATTCAACCGAGTCGGGATATTTTTAGGCTTGACGGTAGTGATACCACCTTGAACCTGAGCTGGGTCGGTGATATAGAGGTCATCAGTGATACCGCCGTTTTCCTTGTTGAGGAAATTATAGTGGTTGAGGTATCCTTGAAACTCATATCGGTCGCCGATATAGGAGCCGTTAATACCCCATGTCAGGTCTTTGTCGGCCTGGTTGTTATAGCTTCCTTTTGAGTATATATAGTCGGCAATGACACCAATCTGGGCTCGTTTATTGATATTGCCTGAAAAAACGGTTGAAAGCCTGTCCTGGGCATTGTCACGACCGCCACCGGTATTGTAACTAAGAAGAGTCATGGGAATGCGCGTGTTGTAAAACTTCATTTTTGATTCGGACGGCAACCAGTGATAAAGCGCGTCTTTGAAAAAGAAGTCGCTCATAGGTTCACGGTCAAAAAATATCAGATTCAGGCCTTCGGCACCGAGGGTGCCGGTTGTCGCATAGGCATCGGACACGGCGGACGGAACCGATTTACGGTAGTAGTTAAGTAGAAGCGTGTCGATAGTGGCTTCTTCTCTAAGCCCGAGGGGAGGTAGCAGTTTCCAGGCATAGCCAGGTTCAACCTGAACCTTCTTATCGGCCCGGGACAATTGCGGTAGAAAAGCTATAAGTAAAATGAATATGTATAATCTTCGCATAATCAGATGTTTCCCGATTGATTGGCGGCGTAACAAACGTTGTGCCCTTATTATTTATGTATAGATAGTGCAAAGATACGTCTAAATTTTAAAACGTGAAAGAATTAATCTTATTTAGACGCCTTGAATTGTTTAAAAAGAGATTTAAGTTTATAAAAGGGGCTAAAAACAGGGGCTATCAGATGATAAAAACGCAATGTTCCCGATGTCTTTATCGCCGATATGTCACATCCGTTTTTAATCGCGATATTGAGTAGATGTCTGTGCATGAACGAGCAGCGGACACGAGTCAGGAATGTAGCATCAGGATGTTCTGACAAGATTTTGTAGTAGAGTGCGTTACCAACCGGATTTGAAATCATCAGGTCGTGGTAACGTGCCGATAGTCCATCGGTTTGGTATTCACAGATATAAACCGGGGTAGTTATGAATCGGACGAGTTTGTTGCGCGAAATTGTTTCCCAGAGAATACCTTCTGGTAGAAATTTTTCGTTATCAAAAATAGGGAAAGGATTCTCGCGCAGTAAATCGGTACGGAATACAAGTGCCCGGTCACCGTTGTAGCCGAGTTTGTGGTAGAAATCAAAAAAAGCAACATCAGTTATGTCCGATTCCGGTTGTCGGCCTATAATCTGTCGGTCCAACGTGGTTTTTACCGCACTGATGCCACAAAAACGTCGGTCACATTGGATTAGTGAAAGGTGATTACTTAGAGTTGAAATGGCATCGGGGGTGAGCATATCGTCACTGTCGACGATAAAAGTCCACTCGCCCCTACAGTGTTTGACCGCGCTATTTATTGCAACATGCTTTCCTCGGTTTTCTTGTGCGATATATGTAATGTCAACTGCATTCTCAAATATAAATCGGTTGACGGTTGCCCGTGTTTCATCGGTCGAACCGTCATCGATTATTATCCATTCAAAATCGGTGCATAGCTGCGATTTAAGGCTCCTGAAGAGTCGGTTGAGGAACTTGGCCCTGTTATATGTCGGTGTAACAATGCTTATCATTTGACCATCCGGATTGATTTAAGACGTATAAAGGCGTTTTTAAGAGACGTGCCCGATAGTATTAATCCAATTGAATTAAAAAATGTCAGTGTGACAGCGAGAATAACTGTCATCGACAGGAAGCGTAACAGGCCTGTTAAGTTTGAAATACTGTCGATATATAACCAGATGAACAGAGGTATGGCTGAAGAAATAGCTACCGTAATCAAGTGGTTGATCATCATTGATATATAATCGGTAAATTTCATGATGGGATAACGGGACAGAAGATAGTAAGGTTTCCATAAAAAGATAATTGCAATCTGGCTTATGAGAATACCGGCCAAAATACCGTCAAGTTTCCAGAAATAGCCGAGTATAACCGAAATTGAAAGATTTATGGCGGCCTCGGCAATCGGTGCATAAATATCGCTGTATATGCCGTTAGCCTGAATGAATATATCAACTGTGAAACGGATGAGATTCATTAAAAGTATCGCCCCTATCAAAATAACAGTAGGAGGGGGAAGTATATAGCAGTCTCCGATCCAAAGACTGACAAAACTTCCGGAGGTCATGATGAAAAGAAGAACCGTAATCCATGAGGAGACAAATCTCAGGCTGAAAATCTCTTTGAAAACATTTCGCGCCAGTCTTTCATTTTGCTCGGCGACCATATTGCCAACACCGGCACCTACCCCGTTAAATATAGCATTGAACAGTTGGAGTATCCCGGCCGTAATGAGCATATAATTCATGTAAAGAGTGACTTCGGTCAGCGATATAAAAGCATAAATAATAAGCGGACTTGACTGATAAAGTGCAAAAGAGCCGATTTTGTGGAAGAACAACTGCTTTATTTTACATGTCAATGAAGCATACTTGATGCGTAGATTTTTATAGGAACAGCTTTTGCTGTCAAAAAACGGGAACGCCCTGACGGTGGCGATGTGAAGTGCTATCGAAGATATCAACGCAAAAATGGCTTCAAGGCCCACCCACCATATAAAACAGTTGTCGAGAAATGAAACTGCTAACATCTGTAACGCGACTTTGACAAGCTGGGTAGCCCGAAAACTACAGATAATGCGATATTCTTGTTGTGATGCTGATAAAATAACCTGCTTGTAATTGAAAAAATAGCCGAGCATGGTACTTAAAAGCATTGCATAGAATGACGCGTAGGCATACCAGATGGGAAAATCAGCTTTAGCAAAAATGAGAGGAAAAAATGCGCTCAGGACCATACCGACGGCCATTATCCCCAACCCTATACGGCGGTACATCATTCCCTGGAGGGTAATAATCTCGTTTATAGTGGCGCGGTCATTGCGATGTAAAGGCTCAAAAAGAGAGAAGCCGATGGCTGTACCAATGCCAAGCTCGGCCAAATTTAGAAATTCGAGCATATTGGCGAGGGTTGAATTCAACCCGAGAATTTCATTTCCGAGACCAATCAGGAATATTTTGCGTGAAAAAAACTGCAAAATAAGGTTGATGGCAAAGAAAACTATTGCCACCATTCCGTTTCGGACACTTTTTGCTGTACGTGATTCTGCCTGTTCCATCGCTAAGTGATGCAAATTTACACAATTATAATCAGTCAGTCAAAATTTATAGGTTGAGTCGTGAAAGTTTTTTTGCCCGATTCGATGAAAAATGTTAATTTCGTAATTTAAAATCAAATGAAACAATATGACAATGCCAAATAATAATCTCCCTCAGGACCCGATAATGCTTTACAGCTATATAAACACGCTGTTGCGCGACCGTTATGACTCGCTCGATGCTCTTTGTGATGATATGGAAATAGACCGTCAGGAGCTAGAGGAAAAGCTGTTGACGGCCGGAATGGTGTATGAACCCCTTGTAAATCAGTTTCGTTGATTTATGAGTGAAACCGATTCATATTTTGAAGGGCTCAATGAGGCTCAGCGCATGGCCGTGGAGTATGACGACGGTCCGTCGCTTGTCATAGCTGGTGCCGGGTCGGGTAAAACCCGCGTGTTGACATGTCGCATCGTCCATCTTTTGGAAAAAGGAATAGAACCGTGGCGCATAGTCGCTCTTACATTTACCAATAAAGCGGCCAATGAGATGAGGGAGCGAATCGAGACAATGGTGGGGGTGAAAACAGCCTCACGATTGTGGATGGGAACATTTCACTCGATTTTTTTAAGAATCCTCAGGATAAACGCCGAACGTATCGGATTTAAGAGCAATTTTACAATCTATGATGCTGCCGATTCAAAATCGCTTATAAAAACGATAATCAAGGATATGGGGCTTGATGAGAAAGTATACAAGCCCTCGACTGTACAAAATAGTATTTCGACGGCAAAAAATGCATTGATCTCGCCCGAGGCCTATGCAATGGATGCCGACCTGATGAGAGCTGATAAGGCAGCCCGACGTCCTCGCACCCACGAAATTTATAAGGCTTACCGCACCCGCTGCTTTGTGGCCGGGGTGATGGACTTTGACGACATCCTGTATTACATGAACACGTTGCTGCGTGACAATCCCGACGTGCTGAATCACTGGCAGGAATATTTCAGATATGTACTTGTCGACGAGTATCAGGATACTAACTTTGCCCAACACCTGATTGTGTCGCGACTCACTGAAAAGTCACACCGATTCTGTGTTGTAGGCGATGATGCTCAAAGTATCTATTCGTTCCGCGGTGCCAATATACGCAATATCCTGAATTTGAAAAAGACTTATCCCGACCTGCGCATTTTCAAACTGGAACAGAATTATCGCTCGACAAGAACGATAGTATCGGCTGCCAATTCGCTGATAAAGAAAAACAAAAGTCAGATTGACAAAAATGTGTTTTCAAAAAACGATATAGGCTGCGGTGTCGAGGTTGTAGGATGTTACAGTGACCTTGAAGAGGCAGCGGTTGTTGTAAACCGTATACGTTCACTTAGACGTCAAACCGGAGACAGCCTTGATGAATTTGCTATTCTATATCGCACCAATGCCCAGTCGCGTGTCCTTGAGGAGCAGCTGCGCAACGCCAATCTCAACTATGTTATTTATGGTGGCCTGTCGTTTTATCAGCGCAAGGAAATCAAGGATGCCGTTGCCTATTTCCGTCTGGCGGTAAATCCCGATGATGATGAAGCGCTACGCCGTGTTATAAATGTTCCCGGCAGGGGAATAGGAGAGACAACCGTAAACAAAATAATTCATGCGGCTGTCGAGAACGGCCTGAGCATGTGGGGCGTCATCAATGACCCGTTGCGTTTCAATGATTTGGTCAACAAGGGAACATGGAAAAAAATTGACGGTTTTGCCGAGATTGTGTCAGAACTGGTCAAGGCGGTCACCGACGGGCGCGATGCTCTTGAAGTAGCCAAGCTGACAATGCAACGCACGGGGCTCATCTCGATGCTGATGTCCGACAATACTCCTGAAAACATTACCCGTCGGGAAAATCTTGAGGAGCTTATCCGCGGTGCCGAGCAGTTTGTGACGCTCTCGCTTGAGACCGAAGAAAATGCCGATGTCTCGATGTCGGCCTATCTATCAAATATCTCGCTTGCGACCGATCAAGATAACGATGATACAACCGACGATGAAGGGCATCCGTTGCCAAAGGTCAGGCTGATGACCGTGCATGCGGCAAAAGGTCTTGAGTTTAACAATGTGTTTATAGCCGGAGTTGAGGATGAGCTGTTCCGGTGAGCGAGTTCAAAAAACAACATATTGGAGATTGCGGAGGAACGACGACTGCTATATGTCGCGCTTACCCGAGCCCGCAATTTTTGTATGATGTCGTTTGCCAAGACCCGG
>JAIDNJ010000171.1 GCA_029063895.1 Muribaculaceae bacterium
TGCTAATTCTGTATTTGATTACAAATTTTTTTGGATTCAAATACAATATGATAAATAGAAACCTGATTTCTTATTTATAAGGAAATTTAGTTGCAAAATACATATATAAACCAACCAATAAATCATCATTATTCATTTAACAACTTAACATCAATGCGAAGAAGTCTTTTAATGCTATTAGTCTTTATGCTGGCCGGCATAGGACTGACATTCGCCCAAAGCGGACAAACCGTACAGGGTGTGGTTATTTCGGCAGAGGACGATGAACCAATTATCGGTGCAACGGTGAAAGTTGATGGTACCAAAATTTTGGCCATCACCGATATCGACGGTAAATTTAAATTTACCAACGTTCCCGCTTCCGCAAAAAAATTGAGCGTCACCTATATTGGTATGAAACCCGCTCAGGCAAAGGTCGAATTTGGAAAGGAAATTAAAATTGTCATGGAATCGGCAGCCGAGGCACTCCAGGAAGTGGTTGTGACCGGTATGACCAAAACCGACAAACGTCTCTTTACCGGTTCGGCAACTAAGGTAAATGCAGCCGATGCTCATATCGGTGGTATGGCTGATATCAGCCGCAGCCTCGAAGGCCGCGCAGCCGGTGTGTCGGTTCAGAACGTTTCGGGTACTTTCGGTACCGCTCCAAAAATTCGAGTTCGTGGCGCTACATCAATCTATGGTAGCTCCAAGCCGCTCTGGGTTGTTGACGGTGTGATCATGGAAGACGTTATCCAGGTATCGGCCGACGAACTTTCGTCAGGTAACGCCGAGACTCTTATTTCATCGGCAATCGCCGGTCTTAACCCCGAGGACATCGAGAGCTTCGACATCCTCAAGGACGGTTCGGCAACTTCAATCTATGGTGCACGCGCTATGGCGGGTGTGATCGTTGTAACCACCAAGAAAGGTAAAGCAGGTCGCAGCTCAATTACTTACTCGGGCGAGTTCACAATGCGTCTCAAACCCAGCTACAAGACGTTCAACATCATGAACTCTCAGGACCAGATGGGTGTTTATCAGGAACTCCAGCAGAAAGGTTACCTCAACTATTCTGAAACTTCAAATGCTTCTACCAGCGGTGTTTATGGTAAGATGTATCAGCTCATTACCCAGTTCGATCCCATTACCGGTCAGTTTGGTCTCCCCAACACTGCCGAGGCTCGTACTCAGTATCTCCAGGCTGCCGAGTATCGCAACACCAACTGGTTTGACCAGCTCTTCAGCAACTCGGTGATGCAGACACACTCTATCTCTATCTCGTCGGGTACTGAAAAAGTACAGAACTATATCTCGGCATCGTTAATGCACGATCCGGGTTGGTACAAACAGAGCGAGGTTCAGCGTTTCACCGCCAACTTGAACACTACTTACAACATCTCTAACAAAGTAAGTGTCAACCTCATCGGTAACGCTTCGTTCCGTAAACAGAAAGCTCCCGGTACTCTCGGTAGCGACGTTGATGCCGTGAACGGTCAGGTAAAACGTGACTTTGACATCAACCCCTATTCTTACTCGATGAATACATCGCGTACTCTCGACCCTAATGAGTTCTATACCCGTAACTATGCTCCCTTCAACATCTTGCACGAGCTTGATAACAATTATATGAAATTGGGTGTTAACGACTTCCGTCTCACCGGTATCCTCACCTACAAGCCCTCTCGCAAAGTTGAACTTACCTATCTTGCCGGTGTCCAGAACACAGCAACTTCTCAGGAACACTTCATCCTTGACAATTCAAACCAGGCCGAGGCTTATCGTGCGATGCCCAATGCTGTCGTGCAGAATGCCAACCGTCTTCTTTATACCGACCCCGATAACGTTTATGCACTTCCCATCTCGATTCTTCCCAACGGTGGTATCTATGAGCGTGCCGACCGCGGTATGTACAAATGGGACATGCGTGCAGCTGTCCGCTATAACGACGTATTCAATGATGACCACATCGTGAACGCTTACGCCGGTATGGAAACTAACTCGGTAGACCGTCACGCAACCTGGTTCCGCGGCTGGGGTATGCAATACTCTATGGGTGAGGTTGCTAACTACGCCTACGAAGTGTTCAAACGTGGTAAAGAGGAGAACACCGATTACTACACTATCAACAACACCCGTGAGCGTTCGGCTGCTTTCTTTGCCAACGCTACCTATTCTTATAAGAGCCGTTACACTTTCAACGGAACTCTCCGCTATGAAGGTACCAACTCACTCGGTAAGAGCCGCAGCTCACGCTGGCTCCCCACATGGAACGTTTCAGGTGCATGGAACGTGCATGAAGAAAGCTGGTTCCGTAACTTTGATCCCACCTGGAGCCACTTGACTCTCAAGGCATCTTACTCTCTTACGGGTCAGCGTCCTTCGGTTACCAATGCCTACGCTATCATCGGTTCAGAGAACCCCTGGCGTCCCTCGGCAGGTGTAACTGAAAGCCAGCTTTACGTGTCAAGCCTCGGTAACGACGAACTTACCTACGAAAAGAAACACGAGTTTAACCTCGGTCTTGCAACCGGTTTCTTCAACAACCGACTCAACTTTGAGTTTGACTGGTACAAACGTAACAACTATGACCTCATCGGTATCACCAACACTCAGGGTATCGGCGGTCAGGTTACAAAATTTGGTAACGTCGCTTCAATGAAATCGAGCGGTGTCGAGCTTTCTATCACCTCTAAGAACATCGATACTAAAGATTTCTCTTGGACAACCAACTTCATCTACTCTCACTCAAAGAATACTGTGTCTGAGTTGAAGACTACAAAACGTATGATGGACCTTATCTCGGGTAACGGTTTCGCACTCGAAGGTTATCCCGTACGTTCACTCTTCTCGATTCCTTTCATGGGTCTTAACGAAGAGGGTCTTCCCACCTTCCTCGATCAGGATGGCAATATCTCGACAACCGGTATTTACTTCCAGACTTCTGATCCAGAGAAACTTAAATTCCTCAAATACTCAGGTTCGGTTGACCCCACTGACCTCGGTTCACTCGGTAATATCTTCCGTTACAAAGGTTTCACTCTTAACCTTTATGTAACTTACTCATTTGGTAACGTTCTCCGTCTTGATCCCGTATTCAAGAAACAGTATACCGACCTCGATGCAACTCCCAATGAGTTTATCAACCGCTGGGTAGTTCCCGGTGACGAAAACCGAACCAACGTGCCTGTAATCGCATCTGTTCGTCAGAACAAGAACGACTCTAACTTGAGCTATGCTTACAGCGCCTACAACTACTCGGATGCCCGCATCGCCAAGGGTGACTTCATCCGCATGAAGGAGATTTCGGTAACCTATCAGCTCCCCCAGCGCGCTCTCCAGGCATGTCGCCTCGCCAGTGCTCAGGTTAAACTCCAGGCTACCAACCTCTTCCTCATCTATGCCGATAAGAAACTCAACGGTCAGGATCCCGAGTTCTTTAACACCGGTGGTGTTGCTGCGCCGACTCCCAAGCAGTTCACCCTCACTGTAAACTTTGGTTTCTAATTATTTAATTTGAACATGTTTATGAAAAAATATATAAATAGAGTTTGTGCGGTAGGCGTGATGGCGGTTGCCCTTACAGGTTGCGACGACTATCTTGACACCATGCCCGATAACCGTGCCACGCTCGATACCGAAGAAAAAGTAAGATCAATACTTGTCTCGGCCTATCCCAAGAATGTTTACTCTCTTGTAGCCGAGTTGTCATCAGATAATGTTGACCGATATTTGAATAACCCCAACGGAACCAGATTTCTTGATGACGCACACGCGTGGGTTGATGAGTCGGAGAGTAATAATGAATCGCTCGAACGTTTTTGGTCTTCATCTTATATCGCAATTTCATCGGCCAACGAGGCCCTCAATGCAATAGATGAGCTTGGTGGTATTTCAGCATCGACAACCTTGAGCGCTTGCCGTGGTGAAGCGTTGATTTCGCGTGCCTACAACCACTTCATGCTTGCCAACATGTTTTGCTGGCGTTATGACAAGGATGCAGCCAATCATCTCGGTCTCCCCTATATGGAGAAACCGGAGACCAGCCTTAATCCTCAGTATGAGCGCGGTAATCTGAAAGAGTTCTATGAAAAGATTCAGGCCGACATAGAGGAAGGACTTCCTTTGGTGAGCGATGATCTCTATCAGGTGCCCAAATATCATTTTAATGTGAAAGCAGCCTGGGCTCTTGCCGCTCGCTTCTATCTCTACACCGAGCAATGGGAGAAAGCAATCGAGGCCGCTACAAATGTTGTGGGTCCCAGCCCCAAAGTTATGCTTCGAGACTATAAGGCAATGTCGGAAATGGCTCAGAACATTACCGCGATCACCAATGAGTACATTAATCCTTCAAGTAACGCGAATCTTCTTCTCCATACCAACTTCTCGATTCTCGGTATGATTTTTGGTAACTATTCAACCTATGGTCGTTACAGCCATGGTGGTTATGTGGCTGAGAATGAAGATATCAGTGCAACCAATATCTGGGGTGGTAGCTCAATGTTTTGGCAAGGTGTTAAAATCTATCGTGCCACCAACGGTGTTCGTAACGTATTCTGGAAAATGCCCAACCTGTTTGAATACACCGATATCAATGCCGGTACAGGTTACCGTCACAGTGTTGTGGTCGCTTTTTCAACCGATGAAGCTCTTCTTAACCGTGCTGAGGCCTACATCATGCTCGGACGTTATACTGAAGCTGCTGCCGATCTTACTACATTCATGCAAAATATCACCAAGAGCACAATGGTGCTGACTCCCGATAACATTACCGAGTTTTATAACAAACAGTCATATTGCTATGATGACGAAAACAAGATGCTGTCGGGTCTTAAAAAGCACCTTAATCCCTCATTTACTATTGATGCCGAAGGCTCGGTGCAGGAATGTATGCTTCAGTGTTGCCTCGGATTCCGTCGAATTGAAACAATTCATGCCGGTCTCCGCTGGTTTGATATTAAACGTTACGGCATCGAGATTCCTCGTCGTATAATCAACCTTTCAGAAGTTCCGTGTGAAAGAACCGACTGGTTAAGTGTTGATGACCCCCGTCGAGCAATGCAGGTTCCTTTGAAAGTGCGTGATGCAGGTTTTGAACCCAATCCACGTTAAAAATTCCGGTAAATTAAGTTTCATAAATCAATATATATAGACAACAATGAAATATACCAAGATATTATCAGCAGCTGTCATGACTGTAGTCGCTCTCGGTTTTGTCAGTTGTTCAAACGACGATGATATCGATTACGATAAATCAGTCATCGTTACTACCAACGCACCCCAAAACGACCTTGACCGCTGGATTGAAAGAAATATTACCTCACCCTACAACATTCAGATTCAGTATCGTCTCGAGGATATCGAGGGTGATATGAACTACTATCTGATTCCGGCCGATTATCAAGGCTCGATTCTGATGTCTCACCTCTTGAAATACCTCTGTCTCGAGACTTACAACGAGGCTGCCGGTACTGACTTTACTTGCCGTTATTTCCCAAAACTCTTCTGCTATGCAGGTGAGTGGAAATACAAGAATAACGGTACTATTGTGCTCGCAACTGCCGAGGGCGGTCGCAAAATCTATCTTTGCGGTCTCAATTACCTCCCCGCCAGCATAAATAATGTAGGTACACTCAACTCGCGTTACTTCAAGACAATCCACCACGAGTTTACTCACATCCTCAATCAAACATTTCCTATACCGGCCGACTATCAGCTCATTACCGGTACAGGTTATGTAGCCGACCTTTGGAGCGAATCTCCCTATAATACGGATTATCTCACGCGAGGATTCATTTCGTCTTATGCCCAGCACTCCTATACCGAGGATTTTGCCGAAATGATGTCAATATATATTACCAATACCGCTTCATATTGGGATGCTCAGATGGAGGAAGCCGGTGATGGTGCCGATGCTCTTGAGCAAAAAATCACAATCGTACGTGATTATATGAAGACCAACTTTGACATCGATATCGATGAGCTCCGTAACATTTTGCAGCGTCGCCAGAATGATGTCGCAAACGGATTGGTAAATCTTACCGATCTCACCCTTAAGTAATAATCTTTTAAGAATCTATAAAGATGAAATTATATAAATTATTCTCAGTTGCACTCATCGCTTTGAGTTCAACCCTATTTCAATCTTGTCTCAAGGATCAGACCGATTTCTTTGAAGAATCGCCGTCAGAGAGAATGCAGGCTACCCTCGACAATGCTCGCAAGGTGCTGACATCGGCTCCTAACGGCTGGGTATTTGAATATTTCCCCGATAGAAACCTTTCGTATGGCGGTTATGTATATACTGTAAAGTTTGACGACGAGAAAGCTACCGTGGGTGCCGAGATTTCACCGGGTACATTTGAGAGTAGCTACTACAATTTTTCGAGTGACAATGGTCCTATGTTGACTTTTGATACCTATAACTCACTTATACACTATTTTGCTACTCCTTCAAGCGGAAACTATCAAGGGAAGGATGGTGACTATGAGTTTATGATTATGGATGTCACCGATGACGTTGTAAAATTACGTGGTAAACGTACCGGCAATACAATGTTCCTGCGTCGTCTTGATGTTCCCGCCAATGAATATCTTGACAGGGTTAGTAACATGATTGATAATCTTATTTTGACATCGGCTGAAGGTGCTGTCGGTGGTGATAATGTTCAGGTGAGCATGAATACCAACAAACGTTACATGGAGTTTACCTGGGGTTCCGGCGACGATGATGTTGCCGGAGGATACTATCTGCCAACACCTACCGGTATCATTTTCCCTGAACCTGTCATCGTAAATGGAACTGAAGTTTCTTCGCTCGGATTTGATGCTCAAACCCTTACCTATTCGGGCGACGGTATCTCGTTCAGCGGTGAGGTCGCCCCGGAATTTGCATACTTCAGCGAGTTTGAAGGTGAGTTTGAATTTATTTACAGCAACGGTAAAAAGAAAATTGATGTGACACTTGTCCGTGATGTTCCGGCTAAGAAAATTTATATCAAAGGTCTTAACGAGCACTACGACTGGGTGGCTACATATGATGCGGCTAACGGTAGAATCGAGATTAATTCACAAATCGTCTTACCCGAATTTGACGGAGTAAACAACCTGTGGATTTGTGGTTGGGGTTCACCGGTAAGCACAAGCGTAAACCGTGCCCTCACAGTAGGTATGTATGTCGTGAAAGATGTTGATAATCCCGGAACATATCTGTTCACGCCCAACGATGATACAACTCTTGAAGTTCATTCATTTATAGTATATCGTTGTGGTCCTACAGGTACAATGTTGGGTAATGCAAGCGCTTATCCCGATTATCATGTAAATGGAAGCCATCAGATTGCAAGTGTAGTTTCACTCGTTAAAAAATAATATTGAATTGTTATGAAAAAGTTATTTAATATATTCCTTGCGGCAAGCCTCGCTTTGGTATTGGCTACCGGATGTAACGATGATGACAAATACGTAGTTGTCAATCCAGTCGCCAATATGGTGAAGGTTGTGGGTCGTGAAACCACACTCCCCGCGGCTGCGTCTCAGGGAAAGGTTATCGTGGAGGCTGATGCCCCTGTTACCGTAACATCTACCGCTGACGGCTGGCTCACTACTACTGTGGAAGGTAATACTATTCTTCTAAGTGCTGATTTTAACCCATCTCTTGAGAGCCGTTCAGCTACTTTGACTATCAAGTCGGGTACAAAAGAGTCTAAGATTGCAGTTGTTCAGGAGGGTATCATTGTTAGCGTTGATCTTGGCGCGGAAACAAGTATTACTCCCACAAGCCATGCTCAGACACTTGAATATCCACTGAACGCAAACTGTGATGTTGAATTCAGCACTGATGCCGACTGGATTAAAGTTACAGAGTTGGATAGCCGTGCGGAAAGCGGTAGGGTTCTTGTTATTTCTTTGGAAGAAAACCCCAACGGACCGCGCACCGGTAACATCATTTTTAAAGCCGGTCCACGAGAAGGTAGCATTCCTGTTGTTCAGGATATGAGCATCGCCGGTGACTATGAGTTGCGTTATTACACAGGTTCTTCAAAAGCAACCAGTGGAAAAAAGAATTGCACAATTTACGAAACTTCAACAGGTGAATATATGTGTAAAGTGCAGCTTTCGTCTTCTGAGACGTATGAAATTCCCTTGACTTTCGATGCTGAGAATAAAACGTTTGCCATTTTTAATGCAACTAAGGTTGGTACTTACAATAGTAAGGATGCATTCTCAATGATTCTTGGACCGAAAAGTGACGGTACCGGCACATATAATACAACCAATGCATCTGTTAATGTAAGTGGTAAAATTATTTATGATGAAAAAGAAGGTGCCATTACATGTGAACTCCTTGATACCGGAAGTTGGAACGGATATATTGCAAAAGCTGTATATATTCGTACGTACAATACTAATCCACCGTCAGGTTCTGTAGTATCAACTCGTATCCAGTTCTGGTTCCCGACATTGTATCGCGCTGATAAATAATACTATATATCC
>JAIDNJ010000172.1 GCA_029063895.1 Muribaculaceae bacterium
GCAGGAGGCTGCCGATGCCGCGCTTGCAGCCTCGATATTCCACTATGGCGAAATTTCGATAGGCGAGCTTAAAAAGCAGCTTGCCGGGAAAGGAATTACAGTAAGAATTTGATAAAGTAGCAATAGAACAACGATATGGAATTTTCTGATTTTAATTTTACAAAACTTAGCGACGGACTGCTGCCCGTGATAGTTCAGGATGCTGTGACACTAAAAGTGTTGATGCTCGGTTATATGAACCGGGAGGCGTTTGATAAGACGGTTGCAACCGGTAAGGTTACGTTTTATTCCCGTACCCGAGGTGAGTTGTGGACCAAGGGTGAGACTTCGGGTCATTTTCTCGAAGTTGTCAATTTGTATGCCGACTGTGACAGCGATGCGCTTCTTGTTACAGCCAATCCGATAGGGCCGACTTGTCATCGCGGAACGACCTCATGTTTTGATACGCCCGATGAAGAAGGCTTTATACGTCGTCTCAGCGAAGTCATTAAAAAACGACATGACGAGATGCCTGAAAATTCATATACTACCCGATTGTTTATCAAAGGTGTGAAAGCGATCGCCAAGAAGGTGGGAGAGGAGAGTGCCGAAGCTATAATAGAGGCTGTCGACGGTAACCGGTCGCGCTTTGTTTACGAAGCTTCAGACATGATATATCACCTGCTTGTTCTGTGCGAGCAAATGGGTGTCAGTATCAGTGACCTTGAAAAAGAGCTGAAACTGAGACATTAGAACGGGTAGCCGATTGCGAGGTGGAACGCGAGCGAGTTGCCAAACGAGGTCATGTTGTAATAGCCGCGCTTGCCTGTGTCATATGGTGCGTGGATACCGATGCCGAGGTCTCCGCGCACAACAAGCATACCGATGTCAAAACGGAGACCGGCTCCGGTCCCGACTGCAAGGTCCTTGAAGAATGTCGAGGCTCTGAGAAGTCCACCTGGGCGCTGCGGGTCTTCTTTAAGAAGCCATATGTTACCTGAGTCAAGGAAGAGGGCACCGTGGAGCGGGCCGAAAATGGGGAAGCGGTACTCTACATTGAATTCAAACTTGAATGTACCGGTCTGGTCAAAGTATCCGTCAATGGCATTAGCATCGGGACGGTAGCTGCCGGGGCCGAGCGAACGCACGGTGAAGGCTCGCACCGAGTTGGCACCACCGACATAGAACTGCTCGGCATAGGGTACCTGAGATGAGTTGCCATAGGCATGGGCCGCACCGACGGCGGCACGTGTATAAATCCAGTTGTCGCCCGACAGACGTCGTCCGTAAACGACCTGGGTTTGTCCCTTGACAAACTGAGAGAACGGGGTGCCGAAAAGTTTTTTCTCGCCGTGCTTGCCACAGAGCTCATAGATAGACCAGAAAATGTTGCCCGCTTCCTGAACAGTAAAGGTCCAGTTGATAGAATTGTCGCGGTTCAGCATTTTCATATAGTTGTAGGTATAGGCCATCTGGGGTATGTACTGGCTGCGGAAGCTGAGGGCGATTGCCGGGTTTGCTGCAGTGATTGAGTCAAACAGGGCAGTGGTGTGGATAAGATTTGTATAGGTAATCTTAAAGGGGGTGAGTGTCGATGTAGAGTTGCGGCTCGATTGCCAGTCATAGTTAAACGAGGCGTTAAACTGGGCCATCTTGAAGTAGTGGGGACGGTTGAGCAGGTCGGCGTTGAGGGTGATACGGGTCCAATTGAGCTGACGGTGACGGCGTGGAATAAATTTGGGCGCAATCATTCGGGGAAATGCGAGCGAGGTGGTCAGTCCCACTTCATAGGAGTTGAAAACCGACGAGTGATTTCTGTTTTTACCTCCGGTTTGCCATTCATAGGTACCGGTCAGCGAAATGCTGAATTGCTCCCCACCGCCAAAGATATTTTTGTTGGTGACACCGAGGGTAACGCCAGGGCCGATATAACTGTTTGATTTAGACGAAGCGTTGACCTCGATGCTGGCTTCGAGCGGAGTGTCAAACGTACACGAGATAGTCGCGTCGAGCGTTGGTTCTTTGGCGAGAGAGTCGGGACTTACATCTATAGAGATCGAGTTGAAAATGCCGAGTCGCGAGAGCCGGTTTTGGGTCTGATTCATAGAACGGACCGAGAACAGGCGCCCTTTTCTGAAAGTCACACACTCGGGGATGAGGTTATGGCGCAGACGCGAGGGTTGCATCTGGATGAGCGTTGCGCGGTCAAAATGTATTGTGTCGGGCGTGCCGCCGCCATTGTGACGGAATGCATACACGGTCACTTTACCCGTGCGGTAGCAGGTGACTCCCGCTTTCGGGACATTTGATGCTACGGTCATTCTCAGTGATATGTGGCCTGGGTTGGCAATGGAGTCGGCAAGATACTCGATGTACTCGGGTCTGAAATAATAGTAGCCGCGATTACGGACAATATTGGCCAGACGAGTGCGTGCTGTTGAAAGCGAGTCGGTCGAATATCTCATGTTGAGACGGCCGAGATATGTGTCTTGGCGGGCAGCCGAGTCAAGAAGTGAATATAGATGACAGGTGTCAGGGAGAAACTCGACCGTGTCGACGTTGTAGGCCGGACCTGTATTGACTATATAGGTGAGCGACGCTTTCTTTTTATTTTTCCCCTGATTGAGTTGATAGGATGAAGTGCCTTGGAAGAATCCGTTATTATCAAGAATTTCATCAATCATTTTGGTGCGCACCTCGGGACGGACATCCGAGATGAGAACAGGATCCTCGACGAGCTTGTTGTAGAGCCATTTTTTGATACCTTTGGAGTTGGGATTCCAGTTGTTGTAGACCCACAGCCCCACCGGAATACGAATCGAGGGGGTAAATGTATATTTATTGGCTTTGACGTCAACGGCGTCATTGATGTCGCTTTTTACACCCGACGGAACTTTCATATCTTTATTGTCAGGGTTAAACTCGACACCTTTGAGTCCGGTGTAAAGAATTTCGTCAGACGGCAAACGTCGTGTTGTCGAACATGAGGAAACGATTGCCAGAAGAGCCAGAACGGCTGACGAGAGCGTCAGGCTGCGGGCTGTTGCCAGTATGTGATTAATCTTCTTTTTCATCGTTGACGGCTTTAGTCGTGTTGGGATTTAGGATTTTACCCTGTTGAGGAATTTCGGGTATATTGTTTGAGCGTCGGCGGAACGGCTTGAACATCTCGCCGATTGTCTGAATCTTTCGTTTGTAGACAAAACCTACGCCGGTTTGGGTAATTTCGCCTTCAAGGATACTTTCAAATCCGGTGTGACGGAAGATGCGGATGACCATTGTACCGCTCTGGTTGAGCATATATTCAAAGGAGATGTCGTTGATGAGATCCTCGGCGATGTTCTGGTCGGGGTCAGCATCGTTGGTGTAGTTACCGCCCACGATGATTTTGAACCTGTCGTTGAAGAGAGACTTGGACACGCGGTAGCTGTAGCTTGTAGTTGTCGAGGTGGCACCGTTGGTTGTCTGGTCATACTGGTTGATGCCAAACGAGAGGTCGACACCCTTGATGTTGTTGGCGGCCCATGAGTTGAGCTGGGACTCGAGGAACGAGTACAGGGCGTTGCCACCGAGGTTTGAGTCGGCGCGAGTGCCGGGACCTGAATATACATTGTAAAGCAGCAGGTTCATGGCCTGGTTGGCTCGCTGGTCAGCGCTCATTGACTGGAGTTCGTTCTGGATGGTGATATCGTCGTTGGTCGCGAGGTCAAATTTGACGTTCATCTGGTCGAGCGTGCCGGTGATATCGAGGAGTACGTTGAAGGTGATGAGTCGCGAGTTCTGGCCCGTTTGAGTGACATTGGCCTTAAGGTTGTCAACGGCATGGATGTTGAGTATCGGGTTCATCATGTCGCCGTTAAAGGCTACGTAACTACCTTCCTCAAAGTTGAAGAGTTTCTCAGACATCAACGGCGGAGAGTAGCGCACAAAGCCGCTGTTGATATTGATGCGCCCCGATACTCGAGAGTCATTCATCGAGTTGAGAGTGTAGTCAAGCGAACCGCTGCTCTGCAGGGTGACGCGGTTTTTACCATCGGGCGAAAGGTCGACGTTGAATGTTGTTCCCGGTTCTATAGTGAGCAGGGCATCAAGATTCATCGACGTTGTTGTCTCGGGAATTGTATCGGCTACAAGGGTAGTGCTGTCGGCAAAGTTGACAAAGCGTACCATGTCGCCGGTATCGCGCGACTTGAGCGCCGACTGAGCGTCGGTCATCACATAGGTGGCATTTGTGCCGCTGAGCACTGTCAGGGCAGCGTCGACATTCAGGGCCGAGAGGTCGCCTGCAACTTTGGCATCGACATCAATAAATGCCTTGCCATAAATCTCGGCGCCTTTTGAAGCTTTGGTCGTGCCGACAATCTGCATGTCAGATGCTTTCAGTGTCAGGTCGATCATCGGTGTAAAGATGTGACGCAGATCGACATTACCGTTAATAGACAGCGGATTTTTGTTAACACCGTCAATAGTATAATTGTTGAAATAGACAATGTTACTGTCAACGGGTATTTTTTCGTCAGAGAATTTGAATGTGGTGCCGAGCATTGTAATGTTCATTGTTGTCGAGTCAAACTCGATTGAACCGTTGAATTTGGGCTCGGCCGGCGAACCGGTAATCTCCATGTTGCCGTTGAGCGAGCCGGCGAGTGTAGCTGTGCCAGGCGGCAGGAACGGATTGACGACTTTGAGCGGGAAGTGAATCATGCGGAAGTCGAGAAGGAACGGGGATACCTGGGTCGAGTCGTTGAGAGCGCCGCGGGCCGTGATTGTCCTGATGCTGTCTACAAGAAGGGTGAAATCGGCATTGAGAGTTCCGCGTGCATCGGTCGACACGTCGGCATCAATCTGGAAAGAACCAACGCGGTCGCGTCCGTAATAGAAATCATCGAGAGATATCATACCACCACCGACAAACATGTGATTATCACGTTGACCGACGGTGAGATCGGCCGAAAGTTGGCCTTTCATCGATGGTGCGAACGGGTTGATTGAAACCCAGTCGGCGATTTGGATATCTTTAATGTTAAGGTTGATATCTTCCTGGCCAATGATTGAGTCGGAATGCTGTGTAAAGAGGTGGATTGAGCTCTCGCTGCTCTTCATCTCGAGATTAGCATCTATATGTTTGTGGGCCAGATTATAGGTGATGAAGTTATCAGAATTGACGGTCCAGTCCTTGTAGCCGATGACTGGATTGTAGGGTACGAGATTGATTGAAACAACCGAATCGGTAGTCTCGGCGACAGCACCGATATGAAATCCTACCTTGTCGCTGATGTTTGACTGCTGGAAGAATATACCGGCTTTGGCATCGACAATATACCCTGTAAGGGCAATATGGGCCATCTGGTCCCAAGTTCCTCGGGCATTGTTTGCGGTAGCCTTGAAGGTGAGATATTTACCGATCTGATGCATTGTGATGTCAGTTGTATCGAGCTTGACCGAACCGGCACGTAGTCTTAGAAGTCGTGCCTTCATATCAATGAGCGAGTCGTTGGAGAGTCGGGCATCGAGACTCTGTATGGTCATGTCGGACTGAGAGAGGGCGTTAGTGAGAATGTTGCCGTTTGCTCCCGATTTGAGCGATAGTATAAACGGGGGAAGTGATTGCTGGATGAGTGGAATGTCGGTGCGCTGTCGGTTCAAGCATGCAAGAATAGTGTCGGCAGCCATGCTGAAACGGGCGGCAACACTGTCGACCGACATCGGGCTGTTAAAGTCTACCACAAGCGAGTGGTCGGTGATAGTGGCGTGGGTCAGCGAGTCAGTCGCGTTGAAATCAATAATCAGGTCACGTGTCTGATATTTGGCTTTCTCACCCATGTCGGCGAGAATGTGATTGAATCGAAGCTGAGCGTCAAGAGTTTTATTGTTGGCATCAACATCGGCCCGGCCATCAAAGTTGAGTGTGACAGAAGCGGGTTCGGTTGTAAAACCGAGGGCATAGAGGTCGATCGAGGGAATGTCGCCGCGTATTGTCCAGTTGTAGGGTGAGGGTGACAAGTTGCCCGATGCATCAACTTTCATGTTTATAGCCTTATTGGCTGAAAACAACGTGACATCACCCTTGCCGTCGTGGAGCGATGCGGTCGCTTTGATATTTGACAAAAGTGCCTTGTCATATATCATGCTTGTGAGGTCAACCGACGCATCAATAGAGGTTGAGGTTTTCATAGGATTATATCCGTTACCGTTGACCTTGAGTTTGGCCGAGAGGTCACGGATGCCGAGTCCCGGCATGATGGCCTCGACCGGGAAGTGGGTGGCGGTAATGTCGGCATCATAAAACTCGTGCCTGTCATTCCAGCGTGCATCGAGAGCGATGGAACCGGTGTCGGTACGGGCCCGCAGACGGGTGTCGATTGTGCCTCCGCGCATCGCTACGTTACCATTAAGACTCAATCGGGGAATAACGATACCCGATGATTTGGCTGTCTTGCGGTCCATAACCATGCGCTGGACGGTTTTACCGCTTATGATTTGTCCGTTGAGATTGATATTACCGGCCATACGGTCGGTATCAAAAGGATTTTCAACAAAACCGTCGGCCGCCATTGATAGTATTCCGGGGAGAGCGGCGGTGATTTCTTTTACTGAAATATTGGATGATGTACCGTTAATGAGAGCCTCGGCCTCGAGGGTGGCATATGGAGGAAGAGCGCTTACAAACTGAGACATAGCCGGGAGTGCGCGCTTGACGTCGATTGGAGCTATGCTTGCTTTGGCATCAAGAGACAACGGAAGATTAGGGTCGGTGGTGAGATCGCCTACCCCCATGAGGGCATTGACAGTAATATTTGAAAATCCGGTTGAGATTAGAAAACTGTCGGCACGCATCACTGTCGAGTCCATTGCAAACAGACCGTTGGCCATGAGCGGAAGTCCACAACGCTCGGTCGCTTCAATTTTGCGTACCGGTACACGTATTTCAACACCACGGTTAAAGAAAGAGTCGATTTTAATGTCAATATCATCAACACTGATGTAGTTCATGTCAAACCCCTCGGCAGGGACAGCTCCGGCAACGGCATATAGCGCCGATTTACCCGTGAGACTTATATTGTCGATGTTTATAGTCCACGGTGCTGATGATGAAGAAACCGAATCGGTGTCGGTCTTTGTAGCCGCGGTTACAGCCGGATAAATATAGGCGGCCGTTACCGAATCGATCATGACCGAGTTGGCCCTGATGTCAGACTTCAACAGGTCTATCTTTCCGTCGGTCATTGTCGCACGCCCTATATGAGTGCCAAGAGAATCGATAGTCCCGTCCATCGACATGGCAAAATCTATGTCACTCAGGACAATATTGCCGGCCTTGACTGTCATAGGTGAAGGCTGGGTGACAGTATCGACAGGGGCCGATGTCGAGTCGTTTTTGATAGCCATTGTGATGTGTCCGCCGGCCACCTCGCCTTTAAGCATGTCGATATCCATATCGGACAACCGGACCGATGTGTCCCATGCATATACATTATCAATAACGGCTTTGAGCTGAATGGCCGAGTCGGGATTTCCCATCGAATAAACGATATCGTTTACACTGAGCGACATAACGTCTACTTTTCCACTGACGAGCGGGAGAAGTTTGACACGGGCTCGGGCATTGCCGACAGTAATCATGGTGTCGGACTGTTGTTTCATCATAAAATCCTTAACCTCAAGACGCAGGGGAAATTTAAGGCGCAGTTTGTCGACACTGAGAGTCATGTCGCCTTTGCTGTTAATAGTATTAAGAACTTTTTTAACAGCAAAATCCTGAACGAAAGGTATATATACAAGTAGGACCACAAGGATTACAAGGCCCAGAATACCTCCGATAATCCAAGCGGCAATCTTTCCTATCAGCTTTGGGTTGATTTTGCTCACAATATGATGGATGTAATATGATGAATGGGTTTAAAGTGATAACGTTACGGAGTGCCGAATTGTTGAGCCTATGTGTCGATTTACATCGAAGCTTTGCGATAAAGAATGACCGCGATTATGAGATAGATGATGTTTGGAATCCACATGGCAACCATCGGTGATGTGTAACCCGATATGGCAAATGTCGATGTGACGGTCATGAAAAGGATATAACTGAAGCTGAGAACCAGGCCGATACCGATGTTGATACCCATCCCACCCTTGACTTTGCGCGATGATAGCGACATGCCTATGACGGTGAGGATAAAAGCAGCGGCACACATTGCATATCGTCTGTTAGCCTCGATTTCAAATGACTTGATGTTGGCGACTCCACGCTCGCGCTGACGACTGATATATTCGTTGAGCTGTGGTGTAGTCATTGTCTCGTGGTCGGTTGACGAGATGAGGAAGTCTCGTGGCTCGATTGGAATAATGGTGTCGAGGCGCATTCCTTTGGTTATGATTTCGCGGTCACCGGCCAGGTCTCGTATCATGTAATCGCGCACCTGCCACATGTGGAGCGTGTCATATTTGATTGACTGAGCAGTCAGTCGTGAATCAAGTTTCTTGTCCTTGAATGATTAG
>JAIDNJ010000173.1 GCA_029063895.1 Muribaculaceae bacterium
AAATGCTTTAAAGAAGCTCTCGGCTATTGCTATAATTTATCGCCCGACCATGAAGCAAAAACCAAAATGTATATCGCCGAAACAAAACGTCGCACCGGTCGTATTGACTCGGCACTAATTTATACCCGTAATATTTTAAATGATGTAAAACCGGCAACACGAAATTTAGCGCTCTCTTACATGACTGATATTTACAAGGATGCAGACATGCTTGACTCGGCCTATTTCTATGCCAAACAATTGGTTGAAAGTGATGATGATCTCAATAAACAATTCGGTTATTACATATTACTCGCACCCGAGGTAAGACCATACAGCACCACGGAAGAGATAAACCTCTATATTGATAAGTACCGTTACGTGGTAGAGTCAATGTTTGATGACAACCAGAACCGGCTGGCTTTAGAGCAGATAGCCGGATACAATTATGACCGCCAGCAGCGTGAACTGGTCAAAGCCAAGCAAACTAAACGCATACTAATATTTATTATCGTCGGTATATTGATTATTGCTACAATATCGATCATACTTAATTATCTTCAAAGCCGTCGTTATAAAAGCGCTATACAATTGCTCAACTTGACAAATGAAAATCTCCAAAAAGCCAAAACAGAGATTATCAATTGTCATAACGCAATGCAAAATACCGCTCGTCTCAATAACGATAACAAAGAACATGATCAAAGGGCCGACCTTCAAAACCGGCTTCTTCAACTTTATGAAGTTCATAAAAACGACGAGGTTACCATTCCTGATTGTTTAACTCAAAGCGAGGCCTATCATTTGTTGGAAACCTATATCGAAAAAAAGAAACCTTTAAATGAAGATGACCCTCTTTGGACTCAACTTGAAAAAGTCATTGACCAAAATTATCCTTCATTTAAATCAAGTCTACAACGATTGATTGGTGGTAAAATTTCAAGTGCTGACTTCCATACTGCCATTCTCGTTAAATTTGGAATCCGTACCACCGACATGACTTTTTTACTCAGTCGCGACAAACGGACGATTCTATCACGGCGCGAAAGTCTATCAAAAAAGATGTTTGATCAAAAATACAGCGTCAACTTCACCGACACGGTAATACGTTTATTATAAGTAAGTTATAACCGCTTACGACATATAGGGAAGGGTGCGAAAAATTTTCGCACCCTTTTTCTCACCCCTCATATTTGATAATTAAGCACTTCATCCCTTATCTTTGCAAAATTACAAACCAATCAAACCGATTAGCCATGACACGATTCATTTACTATCTCTCAATCTTTTTAATAATGTTTACAGTCCCATCGGTCGGCTTTGCATCAACCAATGATGACGATGATGACGATAACATTGAGACTGTTGTCAACGAAGATTCAGATTACTACAACCATAGTAATGATGGAACAGGCCGCAGGACAGCTCCTCGTCCAATCCACATCACCATCAGTTCCAACAATGGAGTCACCATTCCAAATGTTGACAAGAGCGAAGTTATATCTTACGAGATTTATGACCTCAATGGCAACTGCATTGGAGCTTATATTGATGACATTGACTTTGCCAATCATTTATTCTCAATAACCAATATGGTTCAAATAAGAATTATCCTTGAAAAATCGACACTAATAGGTTGGATTCAAATTTGATACTCATTCAATTAAATATATAAACCAAACATTATTATGACTAAAAGTATTTTTTTTGCGGCGATTGCTACACTTACATTGACCGTATCTTGCCAGTCAGAAGATTTTGACATGCAATCGGATGCATCACCAACAACATCATCAAGCCGATTATCTCGTTCATCCGACTCTTATTTTCCTGACGGATGGCAATATCTTGAAACAAACGAGGAACGTTATGCCGCCCTCCAGTTGCCCGATGACATGCTCTCGGCAATGTCAACCGAGGAACTTGTCGAGGCTTGTATGTCCTATCCCCTTGCCCTTGACTGCTTTGCCTATAACGATGTTGAGCAAGGAATTAACAGCGTAATTTCTCGGTTCAACGGATTTGCCGAACTGAAACAGCGTGATGATGCCTTTGACAAGGTTCTCGATTTTTATAGCCGTAAACTTGATGAAATAGCAACCATGGGCGGCAGCATTGGTTATGTTTTCCAACCCCTGTCACTATCCTTTTATGAACGGTTTATCATTTCCGGTTATCTGACTCCTATAGAAGAAATTCCTAATACGGAGAAATACATTAATGTTTTATCGAAAGCCAAGATATTGAGAGGTACTTTTGAAGAACTACAAGGAGATATTTCTACCCAAACATCCTCATCAATGAATTCCGTTGCTAATTACAGAGCAACCTCACGAGCAGACGGTGAGACTTATACTCTAATTACCATATATACAAATAAAGGATTACCAGTTGTAGCATTTGATGTTGATTGTAAACATACAGCTACCGAAATAGCAGAAGAAAGAAAATACATAACGGAAAATTGGCCAAACGCAACCATCTTAGATGAGGCTACTTGCAAATACAATTGCCATGCCTACGCGTGGTATATTACAGAAGGGGGAGGTAAGTATTGGATTGACTATAAGTACAATGGCGCCCAGAATTTAGCAAATTTTTGGACTGATGGGACATACAAACTTACACAAGAAAAATACGCACAAAAGGTTTATTATTCTTCTGGAGATCATTCTGCCATTGCAGAGACTTCAACCATATATGTATCTAAATGGGGAAGATTTCCTCTTGTTAGGCATAACAAGTATTATTGTCCTTATAATAGCGATACTTTTGCTTACTATACAAAGGATTTTTCTGCACCATCACCAACTGATCCCGATCCCGAGGGTGGTGACCCTCAATTTAAAATCGGCATTGTAAATTGGGATATGAATCCGGACCCTATACCAGTCAATTCATCTGAAGATTTTTATATTCAAGATAATTATGACTCTAATTATTATCGCGTAGAAGTTTTTGTATCTTCTCCGAAAGATTCGTCAGAGCCAATAAACGATTCATCCCGTGCGTATGTAAAATCTCATACAAAAAATTCTGCAAATGTATATTTTGCATCAGCTGGTATATATCATGTATGCTTCTATGTATACTTTACTGTTACAGGAAATCGTATTGCAGAATATACTTCAAATGAAATATATGTTGAATAATACGATACTATGATTCAATAGAGAATTGCTATTAATTCAAAATGTATTTCTATCATAGTTGCTGTTTTGAATTATTTTTGGCTCATTTTCTTCATTTTTTCAAAATAATTTTGAAATTATAGAAATAATGACTAACTTGCAGCCGAAATAATTCAAAACACGAGTTATTAAACCAGTTTATTGTCAAACATTTAAAGGGAAACACGTCTATGAAAAAAT
>JAIDNJ010000174.1 GCA_029063895.1 Muribaculaceae bacterium
GCTTTTATACTTCTCCCTAATTTTATAATGAATGTTTTCACGCTGACAGGCAGTAGGGGATTATTGTGCTGTCAAACGGTTGCTCGATGCATAAAAGTCAAGAATCCGTGAACGCAATATGTACTCGTAGTGACTTTGTATGCGGTTGATGACAGCCTGTTCATACTGGGTCTTGGCCTGCTCAAACTCGGTCGGGTTGGATCGTCCCATTTCATATTTCCCTTTCATGGCTTCAAATGCTTCCCGGGCAGCGGCCTCGGTTTCAAGACCGGTCTGATATTTTTGACGCGCACCTGTCGCACGATAGTAGGCTTGCTGTATCTCCTTGTAAAGCGCTGTTTCGCGGTCACGGAGCTGAAGGGCGGCATTGAGTCCGCGGACCTTGGCTTTGCGCACGCTGTTGCGGGTCGAGAATGCATCAAAGATGGGGATGGAGAGCGAGAAGCCGAGGTACTTGTTGAGATTGTCGCGCATCTGTCGGGAGAACGACGGGTTTTCGATGCCCGAGATATTGTAATAGCTGCTGCCGATTCCGGCATTGAACGAGAGACGAGGCAGGTAACCGCTGCGGGCCACATTAACGGCGGCCTCGGCAACCTCGATGTCGTTGCGGGCGCTCAGAATCGAGTGATTTGACACCATCGCCGAGCGATAAACCTCGTCGGCAGGACGGATGACCGGCTCGGTAGAGTCGAGCGGCATCAGCTCGAAACCGTCGGGCGACGGCAGGTTGAGAAGCTGGGCGAGGTCAAGCAGTGCTATAGTGAGGTTGTTTTGATTGTCGGCTACCGACTGCCTGTCGGTGGCGAGCTGGCTGCGCGCCTGTACTACATCGACCTCGGCTATTTTTCCGGCATCGGCGAGTGCCTGCTGTCGTTCAAGCTGATAGGCGCTCAGTGCAACTTGTTGCTCCGATGTCTTGAGCATCTCGCTATAGGCGAGCACCTGAAGATATTGAGAGATGACATTGAGGGTGATGTCATCTTTGGCGCTCTCGACCTGAAGCACCAGCGACCTGAGATTGATTTTGGCCTGTTTGAGCTGTCGGGTTGCCGAGAGTCCTTGAAACAAAGGCAGGTCGAGGCTCACACCCCATTGAAAGTTTTTGGTATTACGGTCGGCATATGTATTTTCAGACGTAAGACCGCGACCAAAGTTAAACGACTGTGAAGCCGAGGCGTTGAGATTGGGCAGAAACCTGTCGCGCGCTTCGGTGATGTCATAGTCACCCGAAAGGCGGTCGAGCTGACGCGCCGCTACGGTGAGATTGTGCTCGATGGCATAGTTTATACAGCTGTCGAGACTCCACTTGGTTTGAGCTTCAAGCGCGGTAGTGGCCATGATTGCGGTGGCCACGCAAGTTATCATTGTTTTTTTCATTGTCGATAGTCGCTTTAATTGGCCGGGGTCGAGGGTTTATCTTTGATTTCGCTGCCGCGCAGTTTTGAGGCTGTGTTGATGTCACCGCTCACGATCTGGGCGTTGACACCGTCGCTGATACCGGTCTTGACAGGGCGACGCTCAAATGTTTGCTTGGGTTTGTCGGTCGTGAGGACATAGACAAATGTCGAGTCGCCTGAGAATTCGATGACGCGCTCGGGAATGTTGAGGGCGCTTGAGGCGCGGGCGAGTACAACACGGGCGTTGGCGCTGTAGCCGGCTCGCAGGTTCATGAGCGAGTCGACAGTGATGGCAGCCTTGATTTCAAAGGTGTTTGTCCCGTTGTCATCGGTGGCGATAGGCGCTATCTTCTCGATGACGGCATCGAGGTTTGAGCCGGTGATGGCACCAATCGATATGTGCATCGGCATTCCTTCAGTGAGCATGTCAACCTCGGTCTCGTCAATCTTACCCTTGAAAATGAGGTCGTTCATGTCGGCGACCTTGGCTATGGTTGTTCCGTCGTTCATGGTGTTGGCCTGGATTACCGAGCTACCAACCTTGACCGGTACCTCAAGCACGAGGCCGGTGATGGTAGCGCGCACGAGAGTGTTGCTCGACTGGGCGTTTTCGGTCGAGACGCCCTCTTTGATGATTGAGAGTGCATCGATAGCTGCTTTTTCTTCCTCGATGGCTTTATTATAGACGTTGAGGTCCTGCTCATATTTTTCGCGGCTCTCATACTTGCGCTCATATAGCTCTTTGGTGCGCTCAAATTCGAGTTTTTTCTCGGCGAGGTCGAGCTGGGCCACTCTGACGCGGTTACGGGCCGACGCAAGCTGTTGCTCGTCGGGAATAACCTTGATTTTGGCGATGATGTCGCCCTCCTTGACCTGGTCTCCGGGCTCGACGTTGATTTCCGAGATGATGCCCGATACCTGAGGTTTGATTTCGATTTCGTCGCGTGGCTCTATCTTGCCGTTGAGTACGGTTGTACGCTCGACGGCACTCTCGACCGGCGAAACGAGTTCATAGACTGCGTCTTTGGGCGACGAGTTGATAAACAGATAGACAAAGGTGCCGATAAAGATGACGGCGATTATAATCCACAAAAAGATTTTAAAAAACTTTTTCATCGTTTATATTATGTGATTTTTTATTATTTGCTTGTTGTGTTGAATCTACTTGTCGTTCATCGCCTCGATAGGTTTGATGCGCATCGCCTTGATTGAGGGGATGAGTCCGGCGAGTGTACCGAGTATAATGAAGGTGGCCATGATTGACATGGCGCTGCTGAAGCTGAGCTGGAACCGTGGCACCGAAACGGCGTCGGTGGTGATGTGCTGGGCCACGGCAAGGACAAGTGTCGCAAAACATATGCCGGCAATACCGGCGATGACTGTCAGCATGACGCCCTCCGAGAGCACCTGGGTGATAATGTCAGACGGTTTGGCGCCGATGGCCCGGCGTATTCCAATCTCCTGGGTACGCTCTTTTACAATCACCCACATGATGTTGCCCACGCCGATGATGCCGGCAAGAAGGGTGCCCGCACCAACAAACATGGCCAGGAGCGATATGCCGGTAAAGAGGTTGTCGACCATCTTGAAGCGCGACGATACGTCAAAGAAAAACATGGCGTTGTGGTCGTCGGGATGGATGGGGTGGTGACTGCTGAGGATGCGTTCGATGCGGGGGCGGAGCGCCTCGGGCGACACCCCGTCGCTGGCCACAAACATGACACCACCCATCGAGTTGCCCAGATTGTAGGCGCGCCTCATTGTTGATGCCGGGATAATGACCGACTCGTCGATTTTGGCTCCAATGTTGATTTCAGATGTTTGTCCGGCCACGCCGACAATCTGATAATAGATGCCGCCGAGCGATATTGACTTGCCTATGGGCGACTGATCGCCAAAGAGATCTCCGGCCACTTTCTTGCCGATGACACAAATCTTGCGGACGTTCTCGGTG
>JAIDNJ010000175.1:0-4631 GCA_029063895.1 Muribaculaceae bacterium
CAATTACAATTAGTAAAGTTTATATGAAAATGTCTACCTTTGAACTCGATTTAAGCAATGTATTTTTGACAAAATAATCAATGGAACAAGAATTTTCATCAAGATTGCTTGAGAATGCAGTAAGAGAGTTGTCTCATCTTCCCGGTGTCGGACGCAAAACTGCACTCAGGCTTGCTCTCCATCTTTTGAGACAGGACAAATCGATTGCTATCGGTCTGGGGCAATCGTTGATTGACTTGAGAGAGGGGATAACCTATTGTAGTACATGTCATAATATATCTGAAACCGAAACATGTCCCGTATGTGCCAATCCAATGCGTGACAAATCTAAAATATGTGTCGTCGAGACTGTCAAGGATGTGATGAGTTTTGAAAATACCAGGCAGTTTGACGGTGTATATCATGTGCTTGGCGGATTAATTTCTCCAATTGACGGTATTGGACCCGACAGTCTTGAAATCAATTCGCTGGTCGAGCGTGTCGCTGCCGGAAACATAAAGGAGGTTATTCTTGCTCTCAGTCCTACAATGGAGGGTGACACCACCAATTTTTACATCTATCGTAAACTGATGGATACCAACGTTACCGTGACCCAGTTGTCGCGAGGTGTCTCGGTCGGCAATGAAATTGATTATACTGACGAGGTCACTCTTGGTCGCTCGCTTATTAACCGTGTCCCGTTTGCAAGGTGATGATACAGTTTGACAATATTGGGCTTCGCGCTCCCGAACCATATGATGTTCAAAAGATTTTTGAATGGGAAAATGATCAGGACCATTGGGATTCATCTTCAATCGTGAGCTCATATTCGTTTCACAACATCGAGGAGTATGTCAATGGTTATGACCCGGATATTTTTGCCACACGACAGCTCCGTTTCATGATTGTTGATCTGCTTGAAAAGGGGAAAACGGTCGGGATGATAGATATTTTTGATTTTGACCCTGTTAACCGTCGGGCTATGACCGGCTTTTATGTCGAGAGGCCGTATCGAAGTAAGGGAATTTGTACAAGAGCACTTACCGCGTTAAAACTGTATTGCCGGCAACGGCTTGCCATGCATCAACTCTCGGCTGTAGCGGCCGTTGATAATTGTCCGAGCATAAGTGCTTTGGAAAATGCAGGATTCAAAGTGTCAGGCAAACTCCGGGACTGGATTTGCCGTCAGGGACAATTTGTTGATGCAGTTATAATGCAGTGTATATTAGACTGATTAGTTATCAGAAGGATTCATTGGCTGATAGCGCCATCCTTTGTAGCGTTGGCCAAGATGCTTGACAACTTGATGCCAATAGCTGTCTTCTTGTCCTGACAGCGGTTCAAATTTTGATGGAATATCAGTTGTTGCCCAAACATGGTTGCGCAGTTCAGAATCGAGCTGGCCGGCATCCCAGCCGCTGTAACCTACAAAGAAACGGATGTTGTCTTCAACGGGGAGACCCTCGTTGACATACTGACATACATCTTCAAAATCGCCACCTATATAGAGCCCGTCAGTGATTTTGGTTGAATTACGTATAAACTGAGGTATACGGTGAATGTAAAACAAACGGTCACACGCAACCGGACCACCACAAAAGACTTCTATATCTTCATGTGGTTTCATGTCAGAGATTAATTCTTCGATCATGTATCCCGATGGCTTGTTCATAACTACTCCCATGGCGCTTTTGCCCGGAAAATAATCGACAAGACAAATGACGGCATGATTAAAATACTGTTCACGCAAAAATGGCTCGGCTACGAGCATCGATCCTCTGTGGGGCAGTGGGGTGTCGAGATTTATGTTGAAAATGGTCTTGTCTAAATTAATCATGACTATGGTTGTTTAATCGTTTTTTCCATCCCTCGCGATTACATTGACTGTAATCGAGATGTCGTTATATCATTATAACAAATAATATGCCAAAAAGTAAGGTGAGCTTACAGCCATATGTTAAAAATAAAAAGCAGACCGGAAAAAATCCGGCCTGCCATACTATTTTAACTGGGTTACCGTCGGGCGGTATTCAGTTTTATAGACTGTTTAATTATTCAGCCATGAGGATTTCGAGCATCTTGATAGCTGAATCGGGGATGCGTGTACCGGGGCCAAAGATAGCTGCAACACCGGCTTTGTAAAGGAAGTCATAGTCCTGAGCGGGGATTACGCCACCGGCAGTAACCATGATATCTTCACGGCCGAGTTTCTTGAGCTCTTCGATTACCTGAGGTACGAGGGTCTTGTGACCGGCAGCGAGTGAAGATACACCAAGAATGTGTACGTCATTCTCGACAGCCTGACGGGCAGCTTCGGCCGGAGTCTGGAACAAGGGACCCATGTCGACGTCAAAACCACAGTCGGCATAACCTGTTGCTACAACTTTGGCACCGCGGTCGTGACCGTCCTGACCCATTTTTGCAATCATGATGCGAGGCTGACGGCCTTCTTTGGCAACGAATTTCTCGCACATTTCCTGAGCTTTCTTGAAGCTCGGATCCTGTTTTGTTTCGCTTGAATACACGCCTGAAATTGTTCTGATTACAGCTTTATAACGACCAACGACTGCTTCACATGCATCCGAGATTTCACCAAGGGTTGCACGGAGACCGGCTGCTTTAACAGCGAGGTCAAGAAGGTTACCTTCTTTGGTGCGTACACATTCGGTGATGGCTTCGAGTGCTTTCTTAACAGCTTCTTCGTCACGACCGGCTTTAACCTCGTTGAGACGTTCGATCTGTTCTTTACGAACCTCGGTGTTGTCGATTTCGAGGATATCGATGGGATCTTCGTGATCAAGACGATATTTGTTGATACCGACGATAGTCTGACGACCTGAGTCGATACGGGCCTGGGTGCGGGCTGCTGCTTCTTCGATGCGGAGTTTGGGAAGACCGGTTTCGATAGCTTTTGCCATACCGCCGAGTTTCTCGATTTCCTGGATGTGTTCCCACGCGCGGTGTGCGATTTCGTTAGTAAGAGACTCTACATAGTAAGAACCTGCCCAGGGGTCGATTTCTTTAGTGATGTAGGTTTCTTCCTGAATGTAAATCTGGGTGTTACGTGCGATACGAGCCGAGAAGTCGGTGGGAAGGGCGATAGCCTCGTCAAGAGCGTTGGTGTGGAGCGACTGGGTGTGACCGAGAGCGGCGCCCATAGCTTCGATACATGTACGGCCAACGTTGTTGAATGGATCTTGCTCGGTGAGTGACCAACCAGATGTCTGAGAGTGGGTACGGAGCGCGAGCGATTTGGGGTTCTTGGGATTGAACTGCTTAACGATCTTGGCCCAGAGCATACGAGCTGCACGCATCTTGGCGATTTCCATGAAGAAGTTCATACCGATAGCCCAGAAGAATGACAGACGGGGTGCGAAGGCATCGATGTCCATTCCGGCGTTTACACCGGCACGGAGATATTCGAGACCGTCGGCGAGAGTGTAGGCGAGCTCGATGTCACAGGTTGCACCGGCTTCCTGCATGTGGTAACCCGAAATAGAGATTGAGTTGAACTTGGGCATGTTCTGCGAAGTAAACTCAAAGATGTCGGCGATGATTCGCATCGAGAATTCCGGGGGATAGATATAGGTGTTACGCACCATGAACTCCTTGAGGATGTCGTTCTGGATTGTACCTGCCATTTCTTCAAGTTTGGCACCCTGTTCGAGACCGGCGTTGATGTAGAAGGCGAGGACGGGGAGCACGGCACCGTTCATGGTCATCGAAACCGACATTTTGTTCAAGGGTATACCGTCAAAGAGAACTTTCATGTCCTCGAGAGAGCAGATTGATACACCTGCTTTACCAACGTCACCGACAACACGTTCGTGGTCAGCGTCATATCCGCGGTGTGTAGCAAGGTCAAATGCTACTGAAAGACCTTTCTGACCTGAAGCGAGGTTACGACGGTAGAATGCGTTTGACTCGGCTGCGGTAGAGAAACCGGCATACTGACGGATGGTCCAGGGACGCATAGCGTACATACCGCTGTACGGGCCACGGAGGAACGGAGGAATACCGGCAACATAGTTGAGGTGTTCCATGCCCTGAAGGTCTTCTTTTGTATATACAGGCTTAACGGGGATGAGTTCGGGGGTGAGCCATTCTTCTCCGGCCTGAGGAGCTGCCTGAGGAGCTTTAAAAGCGTCGGCAGTTATATCGATAGTTTTAAAATCGGGTCTCATGTTGTTTATTATTTAAGAAGTTTGGCGTTGAATGCCTGAAGAGTCTCAAGCACGTTGCTGCGAACGTTGATGAAGTTAGTGATACCCTGAGCCTGGAGTTCTTCAGCACATGCGGGAGCACCTGCAACTACAAACTCGGCTTTGCCATCGAGAGCCTTGAAGGCTTCGGGTGCGTAGGTTGCATATTCGTCATCCGATGAGCAGAGAACAACAATGTCGGCGCCTTTTTCAAGAGCGGCATCGATACCGGCCTGAACGGTGTCAAAACCAATGTTATCGATGATTTCATAGCCGGCACAGCCAAAGAAGTTGCTCGAGAACTGAGCACGTGCAAGACGCATTGCGAGGTTACCGATAGTGAGCATGAACACTTTGGGACGGTTGGCGGCGTGTTCGGTAGCGAGACGAAGTCTTTCAAAATCGCTTGCCTGACTTTTCATCGAAAGTGATTTGGCGGGATCGTTTTAA
>JAIDNJ010000175.1:4641-6161 GCA_029063895.1 Muribaculaceae bacterium
CAGCAGTTGCAGCCGTCTTTCTCGATTTTGTCAGCAGCCTTTTCGTTGAAGTTGGGATACTGGTTGGTACCGAGAAGGATTTCTTTACGACGAGCCATGTCGGCATGACGTTTTTTGCTTGACTCGTTGACAGCGGCCTGAACGGCACCGTCGTTAATCATCTTGAAGAAGCCACCGTTTTCAACTACTTCAAGGAAGAGTTTCCAAGCTTCTTTAGCGATTGATACTGTGAGAGTCTCTACATAGTAAGAACCACCGGCGGGGTCAACTACTTTGTCGAGGTGGCTTTCTTCCTTGAGAAGGAACTGCTGGTTGCGGGCGATACGTTCTGAGAATGCATCGGGAGTTTTGTAGGGAGTATCAAAGGGAACGACAGTGATTGAGTCAACACCGGCGAGAGCGGCCGACATTGCTTCGGTCTGGCTGCGGAGCAGGTTAACGTGTGCGTCGTAGATTGTCTGGTTGAATTTAGAAGTAGCGGCGTGAGCCATCATCTTGCAAGCGCAGTCACATTCGGGATTGTACTGTTTAACAATCTGAGCCCAGAGCATGCGGGCTGCACGGAATTTTGCAAGTTCCATGAAGTAGTTTGAAGAGATACCCATGTTGAATTTGATGCGGCAACCTGCTTCTTTTGCCGATACACCGGCTTCAGTAAGAGCGCTCATCCATTCGGCACCCCAAGCGAGAGCATAGCCGAGTTCCTGATAGATGTAGGCACCGGCCGAGTTGAAGATAACTGAATCAACACCGATAACGCGGAGGTTTTTAACACCGGCAACAGTCTCGATGAGAGCTTTTGCAGTTTCAACAGCGTTGGCGGGAATCTCACGTCCGTGGCGGAGTGCACCGCGAAGGGGATTGTAATCGATAGAGCCGCGGAATGTTTCGGTAGCATTGTTCTTTTCAAGATACTCAACAAGAACTTTGGCAAGCTCGAGAGCTTTGGCCTGGCAGCAAGAGAAGTTGATTTCAACTGCGGCAAGGTCGATACTGTTAAGAAGGGTTTCTACAGTTTCGAGTGTGGGCTCTTCAACTGAGAATCCGAGAGAGTTTACGCCTTTGGTGAGAACATCAAGTGCGGTTTTGTTTGCTTCGGCGGGAGTTTCAGCGATAATTTCCTGACGGGTGAGCCAGTCATTGTTGTCGCGTGTTCCGCGCACGTAGGGATACTCGCCGGGGAGCGAGTCAGTTGTTTTGAGGTCAGCAATGTCTTCAGCACGATACATGGGCTGTACATTAAAACCTTCATTTGTTCTCCAGACCAGCTTCTTTTCGAAAGGAACGCCTTTGAGGTCGGCGTCGACTTTGGCTTTCCACTCTTCAGTGGTTACGGCGGGAAATTGGTCGAACAATTTTTCTTTCTTTTCTGCCATGATTGGTTTTGATTTATGTATTAGAAATGGTTTTCTTCCTGGACGGTTGAAAGTTTGCGCTGCAAATTTAATATATTTTTGGAATATCTATAAAAGAATTAATGAAAAAAATCTATAATTTTAATTTTATATAGCAAATTATAT
>JAIDNJ010000176.1:0-5944 GCA_029063895.1 Muribaculaceae bacterium
GCCCATGTTATCATAATTATTTTTTTCATATACCGTAAGATCGGCATTAAAATCAACTGTGACTCGAGGGCTATTTGCTTGCTTTGTTGTTATGACGATTATACCGCTGGATGCTCGAGTTCCGTATATTGATGCGGCAGCAGCATCTTTTAATACTGTAATATTTGCTATATCGTAAGGATTAACACTTTCAATAGAGCCTTCTATTGGTAATCCGTCAACAACAACAAGGGGTTTTGTTTCGGCTTGGAAAGAACTCATGCCTCGAATTGTTATTGCATTTTCACCGCCACCGTTCACACCGTTATTATAGCTAACGAGACCCGGTATTTTGCCCTCAAGATTCTCTGTAAGACTTCCTGTATAGCGTCGATCCATATCCTCAGCTGTAATTGTTTGATAGGCTCCTGTTGCATTCTCACGCTTGATGTTCTGATAACCCGTCACTACAACCTCTTCCATAACAGCGGCATTGGCTTTCAGGGTGATGCGCAGCGGTTTTGAGGTGTTGGAGTCATTAAGACGATATTCGGTAGCGTGCATACCGACATAGCTCACCAATAATACAGGATGTTTTCCTGAGATATTAAGGCTAAATTCACCGTCAATGTTGGTTGATACACCATTGGTGGTACCCTTTAGAAGCACCGATGCACCGGGGAGCGGCTCGCCCTCTTCATCAAGTACTACACCCGAGATGGTGGCGTTCACTTCTTTTTTCTCACCGGGAGGGAGGATGATGACTGTTTTGTCGATAATCTCGTAGTCGAGACCGAGTTTGTCAACAAAAATACGGTCGAGAATATCGTTAAGCGACGCGTCTTTGAAAGACTCGCTGATGTGTTGCACCCTGATTTTATCAAGGGCTTTTTGACGGTATACAAAGTTGTACCCGGTCGATTTCTTCAGGATTTCAATGGTAGCCTGAGGGGTTGCGTCGGTCAACGTAACCGTGTAATTGCTCGCCTGAAGGCTCAACGGAAGCAGTAACAGGGCGACAATTACCGAAAGAATCAGATTTCTGTTCATTTGGTGATAATAATTAGTTATTGGATTATATTATTAATTTCAGAATTATGGAACGGCTATTTGGCTGTAATTACCACCTTGCCGTTTTCAACCGAGGCGGTGAAACCGCCACTGATTTCGAGTATCTTGATTGCTGTGGCAAACTCACAGTCGCGCGGGAAAACCCCCATAAACAACTCGTCGGCCAACTCGGGTGACGCGAGTTCAAACTCAAAGTTGTACCATCGGCTCAAGTCGCGCATTATATTGAGAAGCGTTTGATTTTCAAAGACAAAAAATCCGTTGCGCCAGCTCGAGACAGTCTCTGTGTTGACATCGTGTATTTTAAACTCGGCATCGTTTGGTGTAAAACGGGCCTGCTTGCCTGGAGTGAGAAAAACCTCGGCAGTACCGCTTTGAGCCGGTGACAACGAAATTGAGCCCTCCTCGAGAGTGGTGTAGGTCACTGGGTCGTCGTCGTAGCATCGCACGTTGAAGCGAGTACCATAAACTCTGATCTGTTGCCCCTGAGACTCTACGTAGAACGGACGCGAGGCATCTTTGGCGACCTCAAAATAGGCCTCCCCCGAGACCGACACCCGACGCTCGTTACCGGTGAAATTGTCAGGATAATAGAGTTTTGAATCGGCATTAAGCCATACAACAGTCGAGTCTTCGAGAACGACCTTGAACTCGCCACCGCGAGGTGTTTCGATGCAAAGCTGCTCAAAATTTCGATCGGAAACCGGAACCCGGTCAAGACGGGCGACATCGGCCTTGATAACCGGGACAGCCGGTGCTGCAGTATCGGTAAGGTTAATTTTGCGACCGTCGGGAGTAGAAAGTATCGCTTTTTGAGTACCGTGCTGAATATCCTCGATTGACACGATTGTACTTTGGGCAATCTCGGGTAACGGTGTCGAGACCTCGGGACGCTTCCACAATACAAATCCGACCATAAACAGGATGACAGCCGCAACGGCAGCCACAGCCCAACGGCGGTAAACGACAGTATTTGAAGCGGCGATGTGACGATTGACGTTGCGCTCCACGCGGTCAGGCGAAATAGCACGCTGACGATAGAACCACTTCTCGAGTTCGTCATGGTCGGCGACCTTTTGAGCAAACTCGCGGTTTTCGGGCGACAGCGACTCCCACCGCTCGAGTTCGGCAAGCTCGTCAGGAGTGATGACTCCGGTGATACGTCGGAAAATCAGTTGGCTTATTCGGTTCATTATTATGGATGAATGAAGTTGTTTATCTGTTCTTGTATCTAATGATAGCGTTGAGATGAAAAGAGTATACACAAAAACATATTTTTTTTGAAAAAAATTTCAAACGCTTGTAAATTAGCGTAAATTTACATACCTTTACCGCCGAATTATATTTGACATGAACGATACCGACTACATATTTCATCAATTTAAGCGCGGAAATCTCAAACCTTTTTTCCGCGAAATGTATTCGGGTGTCATGATTTATGCCATTAAAGTGCTGGGCGACGAATTTGCATTTTTGGCCGAAGATGTTGTTCAGGAAGCGATAATCACGACCTATAATCGTCGTGAGGACATCGGTTCGGTCGAATCATGGCGCGGGTTCATGCTCTCGTGTGTACGCTTCAACGCGATTGCTATCCTGCGCAAGCACTCGCGTCATCAGTCTTACCTCGACGACCTCGAGAAAATCGACTCGGAAAACGACAGTTCATATCTCATGATAGAGTACGAGGTTCATCAGATGCTCTATGATGCCATCGAATCGCTACCCGACAAATATCGCCAGATTTTTGAACTCAGCTTCAAGCAGGGACTTAAAAACACCGAAATAGCCGCGATGCTCGGGGTGGCCGAAATCACCGTGAAAAAGCGCAAGGCCGACATGATATCCATGTTGCGTGACAAACTCGGCGGCCTACTTGACGAAAAGACTATCCTTTTGCTCCTCAGTAGCGAGCTGATGGGAGTGGGATGAATACCACTTTTGTTCGATTTTAGTGAGAATGGCAACTTATGTCGGGGATTTTGCGTAACTTTGCAAAATCTTTTTGAAAATCACGGCATAAAGAGCGTAAATCCTTATGCCTCAACTTAATATAATTTATCACATGAATCTTTCAGGAACTATCGACTTCAAACCGAAGTCGCTTACTGTTTTTAAGAATTACTCGATGGACAAGTTCCGTCAGGATTTTATAGCCGGAATCGTTGTCGGTATCGTAGCTCTGCCACTGGCAATCGCGTTCGGTATCGCGTCGGGTGTAAGTCCTACAATCGGTCTTATCACTGCCATCATAGGCGGATTTATGGTATCGGCTTTTGGAGGTAACTCGGTTCAAATTGGAGGTCCGACCGGTGCCTTCATCGTGATAGTGGCCGGCATCATTACCGAATTCGGTCTTACAGGTCTTGCCGTGGCTACCCTCATGGCCGGTGTCATTCTGGTGCTCATGGGTCTGTTTCATCTCGGCACGGTCATCAAGTTTATCCCCTACCCTATCGTTGTAGGATTTACCGCAGGTATCGCGCTAACTATTTTCTCGACTCAGATTAACGACTTTCTTGGCCTCGGTCTCAAAAATGTACCGAGTGACTTTGTATCAAAATGGGGCGTTTATCTCTCAAATCTCGGCTCAATCGACTGGTATACACTGGCTGTTGGTATTGTTTCGCTCCTCATTATCATTGCCGTGCCGTTGATTTCAAAACGACTGCCGGGAGCCCTTATCTCAATTATTATCGTTACAACAGCATGTTATTTTATATCGATGTTCAACCCCGGATTATCGGTAGAGACTATCGGTATGCGTTTTGGCAACATGGCTACTGACCTTCCGCTCCCCCACGGCATCAAGATAGACATGGAAGCCATCAACCGACTTCTTCCGTCGGCCTTTACAATCGCGATGCTCGGTGCTATCGAGTCTCTACTCTCGGCCACTGTTGCCGACGGTATCACCGGTTCGCGCACCAACTCAAATACCGAACTTATAGGCCAGGGACTTGCCAACATCACCGTTCCGCTTTTCGGCGGTATTCCCGTGACCGGAGCCATTGCCCGTACAATGACCAACATCACCAACGGCGGACGTACCCCCGTGGCCGGTATCATCCACGCCATTGTATTGCTGCTCATTTTCCTGTTCCTTATGCCGCTCATCAATCTTGTGCCAATGTCTTGTCTTGCGGCAGTGCTTATAGTTGTATCTTACAACATGAGCGGCTGGCGCACGGTTGTAAGTATCTTCAAATCGCCCAAGAGCGATATTTCGGTATTGCTTGTGACATTTTTCCTCACCGTCATCTTTGACCTCACAATCGCTATCGAGATTGGATTGCTGCTCGCTATCGTCCTGTTCCTGCGTCGTGTAATGGAAAATTCCGAAATCAAGGTTTACAGTGAGAAACTCGATATAGCCGAGGGCACCGACCTGTCACAACATGAGGTACTTGAAGTCAAGAAAGGTGTATCGGTTTATGAAATCGACGGGCCGTTCTTCTTCGGTATCGCGACCAAGTTTGACGAACTCATGCGCACCTCAATGAAAGAGAAACCTATCGTCCGCATCATCCGCATGAGAAAAGTGCCATTTATCGACTCTACCGCCATCCACAACCTTGAAATACTCATCAAGTCAAGTCATAACGAGGGTATCGCTGTGGTGTTGTCGGGTGTGCAGCCCAACGTGAGAAAATCGCTTGAACACGCTTCAATCGACAAGCTCGTCGGAGCCGAATATATCTGTGACCACATCACCGGTGCCGTTAAAATGGCCAACTCTATCGTCGATGAGTCCCGCCGGGCTGATAGGTAAGATAATACCCCTACCTTTAAACCATGTTTTTTAACAGCATCAATATATTTGGAAGTCGGACCGAAATGGCCCGGCTTCCTTTTGCAACAGACATCCACTGCCACGTATTGCCGGGAGTGGATCACGGTGCCAAAGATGGTGAAATGGCCTGCCACCTGCTTGAATATCAAAAAAAATGGGGTATCGACCGAGTTATTTTCACCCCACATGTCACCGAGAATGTCTATCCCAACGATAACATGACCATCAGCAGGGCTTTTGTCGAGTTTATGAATCAGTATCGTGACCAACTGCCCGACATGAAAGAGTTTGGATACTCGGCCGAATATCGTCTAGACGCCAATTTCAAGGCACAAATCAACGAGGATAAACTGTTGCCGTTGCCGAGCAACCGTCTGCTTGTCGAGATGCCATTTGCCGCTGACCCGGGAGCCGAGATAATCGACTCCTTGCTCTACGATATACAGGTCAAAGGGCTCACTCCGGTGCTTGCCCACCCCGAGCGCTACCTCTACCTTCATTCCGACGACCTTGCCGGGTATAGGCGTCTCTATGAAAAAGGTATAGAATTTCAAATCAACCTGTTGAGTTTGGCCGGGTATCATGGTATCGAGGAAATGAAAATGGCCAACCGACTCATTGACAAAGGCATGGTCGATTATTGTGCGACCGATCTTCATCACTTCCGTCACACAGCGGCTATCGACGGCTATCTGTCATCACGACGTTGCCGTCCTACATTAAAAAAGCTTGCCGATCTCGTTAAGAACGACAAGCTTTAGATAGTTTGATTTTCAGAATAATTATTTATTGATAATCTTCATAATTTGACCGGCGGCATCCTTGGTGTTAACCTTAGTGATGATGTCGGTGACCTTGTGGTCGGCATCGGTGATAAATGTGGTACGGAGTGTTCCCATATATTCGCGTCCGGCCATTTTCTTTTTGGCCCACACACCAAATGCCTGATTTACCGTTGTCTCGGGGTCGCTCAAAAGGATGAACGGAAGTTCAAATTTCTGAGCAAACTTGACATGGCTCGCCGTAGAATCCTTGCTGATACCTATAACAACATATCCCATTTTTTTCAAATCGGCATAGGAATCGCGTATAGAACAAGCC
>JAIDNJ010000176.1:5954-8634 GCA_029063895.1 Muribaculaceae bacterium
AACAAGCCTCGGCCGTGCAACCGGACGTATTGTCTTTGGGATAAAAATAGATGATGAGCGGCTTGCCGGCAAAATCCTCGGCATTTACAGCTTTACCCTCGGCGTCATAGCCGAGAAATCCGGTGATAGTGTCTCCGATATTCATAATCAGTATATTTTTTTAATTAACTTAATGCAAAAGTAGTGTTTTATTACTTACTTTTATAACAATCGGGCAAAAAAGAATGTTGCCCGTTGGCATTGGAAGAGCACACTACTGTAGATTAGGCACAAAAAAGTGTCAAACAATCACATTTTTAATGTAACTTTGCACAATAATTTTAACAAGCTGATAAAAACAAATGACCGCACTCGACATCGTCATCATAGCCGTTCTGTTTGGCTCGGCAGTTTATGGTTTTTGGAAAGGTATCGTTGTTCAGGTCGGCGCTATAGCCGCTCTGGTCATGGGTATTCTTGCATGCCGATTGTTTGGCGACGACGCGACACGCTTTCTCGGACGCCTTCTCGGCTCGGTAGCCGACTCGCCCGAGCTATCCCATTACATCATCACGGTGACAGCCTATGTCATCTTGTTTGTGCTGGGTTATGTGCTCACACGTGCACTCGCCTCGTTTGTCAAGACGGTTGTCAATGCCCTTTTCATGGGAGCTGTCGACCGTATTCTCGGTGCGTTGTTTTCAATATTCCAGTGGATGCTCGTGCTGAGCATTGTGCTCAACATATGGCAGATAGTCGACTCGTCGCGCAACGTCATATCCCTGTCGTCGCTTGCCCACGGCCGAGTCGCCCAGGCCATTCTTGACCTCGCGCCGGCAGTATTCGGATTTGAAAAATTTCCTAATCTTTTTTAACCATCACCGAGCGACCCATTCAGCTGTTAAATTTGTTAATATCCGATAGAGTAAAACGTCAAATCAACATATGAACCAGACAAACAATAAACCCGACGGTACAAAAGCCCAGGACCGCAGTGCCGAGAACCTCGACGCCATCCGCAGCGCTACCACCGACGACTATAAATACGGTTTTGTCAGCGACATTGAAACCGACATCATTCCCCGCGGAATAAACGAGGATGTAATACGTCTCATATCTCGCAAGAAAGAGGAACCTGAATGGCTGCTCGAATTCCGACTGGCGGCCTACCGCCATTGGCTCACACTGAAAATGCCCGACTGGGCCCACCTCGATATTCCCGAAATCGACTATCAGGCTATCAGCTACTATGCCGCCCCGGTCAAGAAAGAATCACCAAAATCGCTTGACGAGGTTGACCCCGAGCTGCTCAAGACGTTTGACAAACTCGGCATTCCCCTTGAGGAACAAAAACACCTCTCGGGCATGGCCGTTGACGCTGTTATGGACTCGGTATCGGTCAAGACAACACACCGCGAGGCACTTGCCGAGAAAGGTATCATATTCTGCTCATTTTCAGAAGCGGTCAAAAACTATCCCGATCTTGTCAAAAAATATCTTGGCAAAGTGGTGAGCTACCGCGACAACTTTTTTGCAGCCCTCAACTCGGCTGTTTTCTCCGATGGCTCGTTTGTATACATTCCCCAAGGGGTGAGATGTCCTATGGAGCTGTCGACATACTTCCGCATCAACGCAGCCGGTACCGGCCAGTTTGAGCGCACCCTCATCGTGGCCGATGACGATTCATATGTCAGCTATCTTGAAGGATGTACAGCACCTATGCGCGACGAAAACCAGCTCCACGCAGCCATTGTCGAGATTATCGTCGAGGACCGCGCCGAGGTCAAATATTCGACCGTGCAAAACTGGTATGCCGGCGACAAGGAAGGCCGCGGCGGCATCTATAACTTCGTGACCAAACGAGGACTTTGCCGTGGCGACTTCTCAAAACTGTCGTGGACCCAGGTCGAGACCGGCTCGGCAATCACATGGAAATATCCCTCGTGTGTTCTCGCCGGTGACAACTCGGTAGGCGAATTTTACTCGGTGGCCGTCACCCGCAACCGTCAGCAAGCCGACACCGGTACAAAAATGATACACATCGGCCGCAACTCCCGCTCGACAATCGTGTCAAAAGGTATATCGGCCGGTCACAGCGAGAACTCTTATCGCGGACTCGTTTCTGTCGCCCCCCAGGCCGATGGCGTGAGAAACTATACCCAGTGTGACTCGCTGCTGCTCAGTTCGACATGTGGTGCCCACACCTTCCCCTATCTCGACATCAAGAACCCGACAGCTATTGTCGAGCATGAAGCCACCACCTCAAAGATATCGGAAGAACAACTCTTCTACTGCAATCAGCGCGGCATCCCTACCGAGGAAGCGGTTGGCTTGATTGTAAACGGATATGCCAAAGAGGTGATGAACAAGCTCCCGATGGAATTTGCAGTCGAAGCCCAGCGGTTGCTTCAGGTAACGCTTGAAGGCTCGGTTGGTTAACACATTTTATTAACAGCAATACAGACACATAACTCAAAATATGGACAACATACTTCTCAAAGTCGAGAACCTCCACGCAGGTATCGAAGGAAAAGAAATTCTCAAAGGTATCAACCTCACCATAGGCCCGGGCGAAGTACACGCCATCATGGGTCCCAACGGGTCGGGAAAAAGTACCCTTTCATCGGTACTCGCCGGCAACCCGGCCTTCAAAGTCACCGAAGGATCGGCCACATTCCACGGCATTGCCCTGCTTGCACTC
>JAIDNJ010000177.1 GCA_029063895.1 Muribaculaceae bacterium
TTGCTTCGGTGTCGCTTGACGTTTCAGCTTATTTATAGGCTTTAATAAAACTCCAATTATAAAAAGATAACAGAAAACTTTGGTTTTTAGTAGATTTTAGTTAACTTTGCATCGAAGCCGGTTTTTATAAATCGTTTTTCAAGTATCGTTATCGGGTATTCCATACCTAATGTTAAACTCCTAAACATCCCTTTTGCCTTATAAAGTTCGCTTAAATAAGGTGTTTCAAGAGACTAAAGTTAGCACCCTTTAATCTTGATCACATGAATTATTGGATATTAATCTGCTTGGCAGTCTTCATATTTAGCTTGATTCTGACCGGTATAATCATACCGCAGATTCTGCTCATCGCTTTCAGGAAACGACTTTTTGACGAACCTGACGAGCGCAAGGTTCATCAGGGCATCATACCGCGCCTTGGTGGCATAGCGTTCATGCCATCCATTATTTTTTCAATTGCGTTTGTCGTGGGTATTTGTCTGCGCTATCGGTTCATTGCTATCACGCCCGACATGTTTGCTTCGGGTTTACCGATTATCTTCGGGCTTTGTGCCTTACTGATGATGTTCCTTGTAGGACTGGCCGATGACCTTATCGGTGTTAAGTATCGCGCCAAGTTTATAGTTCAGATAATAGCGTCGGCATTTTTTGTGTTGGGCGGTGTTTGTCTCAGCAATCTTCACGGCCTGCTGTTCCTTACCACTATACCGTCGGTATTGTCGTGGGTCATCACTATCCTTGTTGTGGTGTATATCACCAACGCAATCAACCTCATAGACGGAATCGACGGACTAGCTTCGGGATTGAGCATGGTTTGTCTGACAGTATATGCCATCATATTTTTCATCAGCGAATATTATGTTTATGCGATGATTGCGGTTTCGACTCTCGGTACGCTCATCCCGTTTTTCTATTATAATGTGTTTGGCAACCCCGTCAAGCAAAAGAAAATATTCATGGGCGACACCGGTGCGCTGACAATCGGTATAATCCTGTCATTCCTGTCGTTGCTTGTCAACTCCCATGATATAGGCGTGAGCGACGGCATCAATCCCGTTGTGCTTGCGTTTGCCCCGCTCATTTTACCATGTTTTGATGTTGTCAGGGTCTATATCCACCGTTTGCGCGCACATCGCAATCCGTTCCTCCCCGACAAATGTCATATTCATCATAAGTTTCTGGCCCTCGGTTTTCCCCAGCGGCTCACAATGATTTTGATTCTTGTCATCTCCGTTATGTTTGTGCTTGCCAATCTGTTGTTGTCGCCCTACATCAACGTGACTATTCTCGTGCTTATCGACATTGTTGTCTATACGGTCGGTAATATGATTTTGACAAGAGCTATTCATCGCCGCGAAAGAATCAAAAATATAAAGGACCGTCTTTACATTTGACAGCTGTTGCCGGGCCGACGACATTATATAATAGATTTTTAATGAAGAAAAAAGCGCTTATAACCGGTGTGACCGGTCAGGACGGGTCCTACCTGTCAGAGTTTCTTCTTAATAAGGGATATGAAGTCCATGGCGTGATTCGCCGCTCTTCGGTTGATTTCAGGGAGCGCATCGCCCATCTTGAAGGACATCCCGATTTCCACTTGCACTATGCCGACATGATCGACTCGATGTCGGTAGTTCAGGTATTGTCAAAGGTTCGTCCCGATGAGATTTACAATCTTGCTGCCCAGAGCCACGTGCAGGTTTCGTTTGATTCGCCCGAATATACGGCCAACGTCGATGCGGTCGGGGTGCTTCGCATCCTTGAGGGGGTACGTCTCACCGGTCTCGACAAAACCTGCCGCATATATCAGGCGTCGACATCCGAGCTTTATGGCAAAGTCGAGGCCGTTCCTCAAAACGAGGAGACTCCGTTCCATCCCTATTCGCCCTATGCTGTCGCCAAATTATATGGCTTCTGGATTGTCAAGGAATATCGCGAGGCCTATAATATGTTTTGCTGCTCGGGAATACTATTCAATCATGAGAGCGAACGTCGAGGCGAAACTTTTGTGACACGGAAAATCACTCTCGCGGCCGCCCGTATAGCCCAGGGTAAACAGGATAAGCTGTATCTTGGTAATCTGTCGTCACTCCGTGACTGGGGTTATGCCAAAGACTATGTGGAGTGCATGTGGCTCATGTTGCAGAATGATCGTCCCGACGACTATGTGATAGCTACAGGCGTCCAGCACTCTGTGCGCGATTTTGCGACTCTCGCTTTCAAGCATGTCGGCATCAACCTGCGCTGGGAGGGCGAGGGTATTGATGAAAAAGGAATTGACACGGCGACAGGACGTGTACTTGTCGAGGTGTCGCCCGATTTCTATCGTCCAACCGACGTTGTCAATCTGCTCGGCGACCCCTCAAAGGCGCGTCGTGAACTTGGATGGAATCCCTCCAAAACTTCATTTGAACAACTTGTAAAACTGATGGTTGACTCCGACATGGCCAAAGTTGCCGTGGAGAGAGCGGGCGAGTCGGTGCGCACCAATCTTGCCGAATATCTCGAGCGGGGCATTGTCAAGTAA